>NZ_JZWV01000536.1 GCF_000966975.1 Streptomyces katrae
GCCCTGGATGGTGCTGGGCCGGGACACCTTCGCGGGCGACCTCCTGGCCCGCCTCGGGATCCGCAACGTCTACGCCGGGCACCCCGGGCGGTACCCGAAGGTACCGGCGGCGGAGCTCGCGGGGAGCGGCTGCGATCTGGTGGTGCTCCCCGACGAGCCGTACCGCTTCACGGCGGACGACGGCCCGGAGGCCTTCCCCGGCCTGCCCGCCGCGCTCGTCAGCGGCCGCCACCTGACCTGGTACGGGCCCTCGCTGGCCCAGGCCCCCCAGGTCCTGGCGGCGGCCGTGCGGGCGGCGCTGTAGCCGTCTCTCAGGTCGCGGGCAGCAGGCGGCCGGTGAGCAGGCCCCGCAGGGTGTGGACGGCGGCGAGCAGCCAGGCGGTGACCAGGCCGAGGAACAGGGCCGCGGCCAGCCAGGCGAAGGCGTCCAGCCCGGTGTGCCGGGCCAGTCCGGCGGCGCCGGTCACACAGGTGCCCACGGGAAAGGTCAGCGCCCACCAGGTCATCGCGAAGCCCATGCCGTCGCGGGCCGCCCGGACCAGCATCGCGGCCGCGAGGGCCAGCCACAGCAGGGCGAAGCCCATGACGGGGACCCCGTAGACGACGGCGAAGGCGCCGAGCGCCCCGGCGTAGGGGGCGTCGATGGCGCCGGGCGCCACGTCGGCCAGCTGGTTGACGGCGGTGGTGGACTGGCCGAGGGGGCCGAGGACCAGGAACAGGGCGGGGGTCAGCGCCAGGGGCAGGGGGCCGTGGGTGATCAGCCGGCCGAAGACCAGGGGGAGCAGCAGCAGGACCGCGAGCAGGCTGACGCCGAACATCGCGTAGCAGGCCAGCAGCAGGGCCTCCCGGGGCTGCCCGGCGGGCAGGTGGGGGACGAGCAGGGGGCCGACGGCGGCGGACACCATCGGCGCGACCACGGGCAGCAGCCAGACGGGACTGGCCTGGGAGGCCTCGACCTTGTGGCGGACCACCATCAGGTAGGGCACGACGACGGCCATGACCAGCCCGACGACGGTACCGGCGGTGAACAGCACGGCGTCGACGGCGACGGCCGGGCTCTGCCCGATGAGGTCCTTCCCGACGATCAGGGTGCCGGCGCCGACGGCCAGCAGGGCCATCGACAGGCACCCGTAGAAGGGGGCGACGGCGGGGTCGAGGAGGTGGGCGCGGGCCTGGTCGGGGTGGTGGCGCCAGTGCAGGGCGCGGGCGCCCAGCAGGACGGCGAGGGCCACGGCGGACAGCGCCCAGAGGAACGCGCAGACGGCGCGCTGGCCGGGGAGCTGGTACGGGAGGGTCCCGCCGGCGTTCGCGATGATCGCCGTGCCCATGACGGAGGCGTACCAGTTGGGGCCGAGGTCCCGCAGCCGCGGGGCCTTGTGGGCCCGGGGAGCGGCGGGGACGGTGGTTCGGAAGTGCACGGGGGCGGTGGTGGCCATGGGTCCAGCGTCCCGTCGGCCGGGGCCGTACGGCAGAGGCCGCACGTCTATAAGGCCATAAACTGATGTTATGGGTAACGAGGAGACGGTTCCGCTCGCACACCGCGTGCCGGACCTGGGCGCGCTGGAGCTGCTGCTCACGGTGGCGCGGGTCGGCAGCCTGAGCGGCGCCGCGCGACGGCTGGGCATCACGCAGCCGGCGGCGAGCAGCCGGATCCGGGCGATGGAGACCCGGCTGGGGGTCGCCCTGGTGGACCGCTCCCCGCGCGGCTCGACGCTGACGGCCGAGGGCGCGCTGGTCACGGACTGGGCCCGGCGGGTGGTGGAGGCCGCCGAGGCCTTCGACGCGGGCGCGCAGGCGCTGCGCGGGCGGCGGGACTCGCGGCTGCGGGTGGCGGCCAGTATGACCATCGCCGAGTACCTGCTGCCCGGGTGGCTGATCGCCCTGCGGGGGGAGCGGCCGGGGACGGCAGTCTCGCTGCACGCGGGGAACTCGGCGGACGTGGCCCAGCGGGTGCTCGCGCACGAGGCCGACCTGGGGTTCGTGGAGGGGCTGACGGTCCCGGACGGGCTGGACTCGGCCGTCATCGCGCAGGACCGCCTGGTGGTGGCGGTGGCCCCGACGCACCCGTGGGCGCGGCGCTCGAAGGGGGTGGAGCCGGCGGAGCTGGCGGCGGCGCCGCTGATCCTGCGGGAGCGGGGATCGGGGACGCGGCAGGTGCTGGACGCGGCGCTGGCCGGGTCCGGGGGGCTGGCGCAGCCGCTGCTGGAGCTCGCCTCGACCACTGCCGTCAAGGCGGCGGCGCTCAGCGGGGCGGGGCCGTGCGTGCTGTCGGAACTCGCGCTGGTGGAGGAGCTGGCCGCGCGCCGGCTGGTATCGGTGCCCGTGCCGGGGGCCGCCCTGGCCCGCGCCCTGCGCGCCGTCTGGCCCACGGGCACCCGCCCGGCGGGGCCGGCCCGCGACCTGCTGTCGCTGACCCGACGGTAACGCTCCCCGCCGTGCGGGTGACGCGGAATCGATTCGGCGCGCGGCGGCGGTGACGTGGGCCGGGCCGGTCGGGAAGTTGGCTCCCGCACCTTTGGTTGCCTTCCCGAGAGGATCCCCATGCGACTCCGCCGCGCCTCCATCGCCGCCCTCGGCGCCTTCACCCTCCTGCTGGCCGTCCCGCAGTCCGCCTCCGCCGCGATCGGCGAGTTCCAGTACAGCTACGTCGGCCTGGACGGAAAGACGCACATCCGCGCCCTGATCGACCCCGAGAGCCGTGAGTGCATCACCCTCCCCGAGGTCGCCGACCCCAACGCCAGCGAGCCCGCGTTCTCCCCGCGCAACCGGACCAACGCCACGGCCACGGTGTTCACCGAAGCCGAGTGCGAGGGTGACTTCTTCTCCCTGCGCCCGATCACGGGCTACGGCACCAGCAAGCTGAAGCTCCGCTCGGTCGTCTTCAGCTGATCCGGGGCCGGGCGTGGCCCGGGTCAGGTGCCGGCCTGGAGCGCCTTCGTCAGGAGGACGCCCGCCACGATCAGGGCCACTCCCAGCCACCACACCCCGCCGTCGAAGACCAGCACCGCGATCCCGACCGGTACCAGCAGCCCCGCCAGCGGCAGCAGCAGGGACGCCGGGCCCGGTCCGGGCTCGCCGCGGGCACGGGCCCGGACGACGTCCGGGTACCAGGCGGTGAACCGCAGGGCGGCGACGATGGCCAGGACCGGGACGATCCAGGCCGTCCAGATGTTGTCCGGCTCGTGCAACACCAGGTCCCCGAAGCCGCCCGCGAGGGCCGACACCAGGAAGGCCAGCCCCCACACCCCGGTGATCATGTAATTGGTGCGGAGGAAGGCGGGAGAGTGCCACACCGAGGGGTCGGTCCGCTCCCGGGCGTACTGGAGGGTGAACGGCATCCGGAACGCCATCGAGCCGAAGGCGATCGCCGTCAGGGTCAGGCTCGCCACCTCGCCCGCGTACGTTTCCAGCCAGCGCAGCGTACCGTCGTCCGCCAGGGCGCCGATGACGGCGAGCGCGGCGAAGAACACCACGTCGGCCAGCTCCAACAGCTTCCAGGAGCTGCCCCGGTGCACCACCCGGCCCGCCACGACGAGGGCGACGGTGAGGCCCAGGGCGATCCCGACCGCGATCTCGAACCGTCCCGGGCCGGCCAGCAGAGAGAAGACGATCCACGGGGCCATCCCGACGACCGGGTTCTCCAGGAACCGGGCGACCGGGCCGGTCGCCGTTCCGTTGGCTTCGGTCCGCACCCTCCCAGCGTGCGCCCCATGTGCCCGGAGGGCCATTCGTGCCCGCGGGCCACGCGCGGGGACGCCCCGCGTGGCCCGCGCCGCGTCAGGAGACCGGTACCGCCCGCAGGGCGGCGGCCGCCTCGATGAAGGAGGCCATCACCCGGGTGTCCTTGTCCCGTTCGGGGTGCCACTGAACGCCCACGACCCAGTTCGACCGGTCGGGGTCCTCGATGGCCTCGACCGTGCCGTCCTGCGCGTACGCCGAGACGACCAGACCCCGGCCGAGGCGGTCCACCGCCTGGTGGTGGTACGTCGGGACGTCAGCGACCTCCGGGACCAGCTCCGCGTACCGGGTGCCCGCCACCGGGGTGACGGGGTGCCAGGAGGTGACGCCCGGGGTGTGGACGTGGCCGTCGATGTGCTGGATGAGGGTGCCGCCGAGGGCCACGTTCAGCGCCTGCATGCCCCGGCAGATGCCGAGGAGGGGGAGACCGCCCGTCAGGGCGGCCTGGATCAGCGCCAGTTCCCACTCGTCGCGCACGGTGGCGGGGGCGCCCGTACGGGGGTCGCGCGGGGCCCCGTAGCGGACCGGGTCCACGTCCGGGCCGCCGGAGACGATGAGCCCGTCCAGCCGTCCCAGCACCTCCGCCGCCCGGTCCGTGTCGTCCGGGGGCAGCAGGACGGCCGCGCCGCCCGCCGCCTGGACCAGTTCGTAGTAGCCGGACGGGACGAGCGACGTGGGAAGGTCCCATGCCCCGTAGCGGGTGGACTCCTCCACGTAGGTGGTGATGCCGATGAGCGGCCTGGGCACGGTGTTACCTCCAGGGTGGTGCCGGGAGCAGGGTGCGGGATCAGGATTTCAGTCGCGGGTCAACTCCGCCTCGGCTTCCGCCAGCGCCGCGAACTCTTCCTCGGGTGCGGAGGCCACCAGACGGTGGCGGCTGTAGAAGGCGAAGTAGGCGAGGGCGACGGCGTACACGGCGAGGGCGATGAGGGCCGCGTCGATGTCCACCAGGAAGGTGGCGACCAGGGCCGAAAGGGCGAGGACGAAGGCCACGGACGAGGTCAGGACCCCTCCGGGGGTGCGGTACGGGCGCTCCAGTCCGGGTTCGCGGCGGCGCAGCACGATGTGGGAGAGGGCCATCAGGGCGTAGGAGATGGTCGCCCCGAACACGGCGATGTTCAGCATCCGCGCCCCGTTGCCGGTGGCCGCCGCGAGGGCGAAACCGATCGCGCCGGGAATCACCAGTCCGAGGTACGGGGCCTTGCGCTTGGAGGTCAGTGACAGGAAGCGCGGGAGGTAGCCGGCCCGGGAGAGGGCGAACAGCTGGCGGGAGCCGGCGTAGATGAGGGAGAAGAAGGAGGCGACCAGGCCCGCCAGGCCCGCGTAGTTGACGAAGCGGCTGAGGGCGGTGGGGCCGCCGTCCCCCTCCAGGGCCACGACCAGGGGGTTCCCGGCGGACTTCACGGCGTCGGCGCCCTGGGCGCCGGTGGCGGCGAAGAAGGTGACCAGGGCGAGCAGGGCGAGGATGCCCATGGAGATGGCCAGCGCCCTCGGCATGGAGCGGACCGGGTCCTTGGCCTCCTCCGCCGCGAGCGGCACGCCCTCGACGCCGAGGAAGAACCACATGCCGAAGGGGAACGCGGCCCAGATGCCGAGGACGCCGAAGGGCAGCCAGGAGTTGGAGCCGAACGCGCCGGGGTCCACGGGGACGTTGTCGAGCGAGCCCGCGTCGAAGTCCGTGAGGGCGCCGACGGCGAAGATCAGCAGGGCGGCGACGGCGACGGCGGTGACGACGAGGCTGAAGCGCAGGGCCTCGCC
This sequence comes from Streptomyces katrae, assembly GCF_000966975.1. Taxonomy (GTDB): domain Bacteria; phylum Actinomycetota; class Actinomycetes; order Streptomycetales; family Streptomycetaceae; genus Streptomyces; species Streptomyces katrae. Next base: position 5,497 of record NZ_JZWV01000536.1, read on the forward strand.
CACGCCCCACAGGTGGACGCCGATGAAGAGGACGAAGCAGCCGAGGTAGACCGGCCAGCTGGAGGTCAGGCCGAACAGGCCCAGGGATTCGACGTAGTCGCCGATGAAGATGACGATCGCCGCCGGGGCGAGCACGTACTCGATGAGGATGGCGGTTCCGGTGAGGAAGCCGCCCCAGGGGCCCAGCGCGCGGCGGGCGAAGCCGTAGCCGCCGCCCGCCGTCGGGAGGATGGTGGACAGTTCGGCGAGGGAGAAGACCAGGCAGGCGTACATGGCGCCCATGAGCACCGTGGCCACGGCCAGGCCGCCGAAACCGCCCTTGGACAGACCCACGTTCCAGCCGGAGAAGTCCCCGGAGACGACGTACGCGACGCCGAGTCCGGTCAGCAGCAGCCAGCCGGCGCTGCCGCGGCGCAGGGTCCGCCGCTGGAGGTACTCCGCGTCGGTGTCCCCGACGGCTGGTGATGCGGGCGCGGTGGAAAGGTCTTCGGCCATGTGCGCTCCTGCCCGGGGGAAAAGGTTTCGCTGCGTACCTTTGCGTCAAGGGCAGGGAGCGCGCAAGACCCCTGCGTAAAACGGAGGTAACGAGAACCTCACCCGCCTCAGGCCAGGAACCCGCGCAGCAGGGCCGCCGTACCGCAGCAGTGCTCGCGCATCACCGCCCGCGCCGCCTCCGCGTCCCGCTCCAGCACCGCCTCCACCAGGGCGCTGTGCTGCTGCTGGGAGTGCTCCAGGTTGCGCACCAGCAGCGGGATGCAGTCCAGCAGGTCGTTGACCCGGGCCCGGACGGCCGCGTACTGGGCCGTCAGGCTGGCGGATCCGGCCAGTTCGCAGAGCGTCAGGTGGAAGAGGGTGTCCTGGCGGCGGTACTCGGCGAGCGGGGCGTCGTGGGTGGCGGCGAGCGCGCCCAGCAGCCGCTCTGCGCCCTCCTCGGAGAGGCCCTGCGAGGCGCACAGGCCGGCCGCCCCCACCTCCAGGACCTCGCGGAAGCGCAGCACGTCCTCGATGTCCACCCCCGCCACGCGCCGCCGCAGCTCCTCCTCGGCCCCGCCGGCCGGGGTGTCGGGGCGGGCCAGCACGAACGTGCCCCCGTACCGGCCGCGCCGGGCCTCGACCAGGCCCTGGTCCTGCAGCACCTTCAGCACCTCGCGCAGGGTGACCCGGCTGATCCCCATCCGCTCCGCCAACTCCCGCTCCGGCGGCAGCCGTTCCCCGCCCGGCACCAGGCCCAGCCGGACGACCTGGAGGATCTGTTCGAGCGCCTCCTCGAAACCGTTGCCCGCCCGGACCTGCCGCAGCACCGGATTGAGCCGCGCGATCGCGCCCCCGTCGCCCGCCGTGTCGGTCATCTTGGCTCCTCCCCTTCCCAAGCAATGGTTCTGTTCAATACCTTAGGCCTCCTCGGCTCACCGAAGGAGAGATCCCCGTGGTAGACCGCAAGCCGCCGCTCGCGCCCGAGGAGCTCCGTGCCCTCGTCGCCAGCGGTGAGATCGACACCGTCGTCCTGGCCTTCCCCGACATGCAGGGACGACTCCAGGGCAAGCGGTTCGCCGCACAGTTCTTCCTGGACGAGGTCCTCGACCACGGCACCGAGGGCTGCAACTACCTCCTCGCCGTCGACACCGAGATGAACACCGTCGACGGCTACGAGATGTCCTCCTGGGACCGGGGATACGGCGACTTCGCCATGCACCCCGACCTCGCCACCCTCCGCCGCATCCCCTGGAACCCCGGCAGCGCCTTCGTCCTCGCGGACCTCGCCTGGCACGACGGCACGCCCGTCGTCGCCGCTCCCCGCCAGATCCTGCGCCGCCAGCTGGAGCGCCTCGCCGAACAGGGCTACACCGCCATGGTCGGCACCGAGCTGGAGTTCATGGTCTTCCAGGACACCTACGAACAGGCCTGGAACGCCGACTACCGCGCCCTGACCCCCGCCAACCAGTACAACATCGACTACTCCGTCCTCGGCACCGGCCGCATCGAACCCCTGCTGCGCCGGATCCGCAACGAGATGCAGGCCGCCGGCCTGACCGTCGAATCCGCCAAGGGCGAGTGCAACCTCGGCCAGCACGAGATCGCCTTCCGCTACGACGAGGCGCTCACCACCTGCGACCAGCACTCCGTCTACAAGACCGGGGCCAAGGAGATCGCCTCCCAGGAAGGCGTCTCGCTCACCTTCATGGCCAAGTTCGACGAGCGCGAGGGCAACTCCTGTCACATCCACCTCTCGCTCACCGACACCGACGGACACAACGCCATGGCCGGAGACGGCCCGGGCGGCATGTCCCCGCTGATGCGGCACTTCCTGGCCGGCCAGCTGGCCGCGCTGCGCGACTTCTCCCTTCTCTACGCCCCCAACATCAACTCGTACAAGCGTTTCCGCCCGGGATCCTTCGCGCCCACCGCCGTCGCCTGGGGCGTCGACAACCGCACCTGCGCCCTGCGCGTGGTCGGCCACGGCCGCTCCATGCGCTTCGAGAACCGCCTCCCCGGCGGCGACGTCAACCCCTACCTCGCCGTCGCCGGCCTGATCGCGGCCGGACTCTACGGCGTCGAGAACCGCCTCGAACTCCCCGAGGCCTGCGCCGGCAACGCCTACACCGCCGACTTCGCCCACGTCCCCACCACCCTGCGCGAGGCCGCCGAACTCTGGGAGAACAGCGAGATCGCCAAGGCCGCCTTCGGCCCGGAGGTCGTCGCCCACTACCGCAACATGGCCCGCGTCGAACTCGACGCCTACGACTCCGCCGTCACCGACTGGGAACGCCGCCGCTCCTTCGAACGCCTCTGACCCGCCCCGGTCCGCACCGCACCCACCCAGAAAGGCACCACGTGTCCGAAGCGCTGGACCCCTCCCACCTGAGGGTGCTCAACCCGGCCACCGAGGAACTCGTCGCCACCGTCCCGGCCGCCACACGGGACGACGTCGGCAGAGCCGTCGCACGCGCCACCACCGCCCAGCGCGGCTGGGCCGCCGCCGCCCCCGCCGACCGGGCCCGGATCCTGCGCCGCTTCGCCGCGGTCGTCGACGGACACCTCGAGGAACTGGCCCGCCTGGAGGTCCGCGAAGCCGGCCACACCCTCGGCAACGCCCGCTGGGAAGCCGGCAACGTCCGCGACCTGCTGGACTTCGCCGCCGGGGGAGTCGAGCGGCTCTCCGGACGCCAGATCCCCGTCGCGGGAGGCATCGACGTCACCTTCCTCGAACCCCTCGGCGTCATCGGCGTGATCGCACCCTGGAACTTCCCCATGCCGATCGCCGCCTGGGGCCTGGCACCCGCCCTGGCCGCCGGCAACGCCGTCATCCTCAAGCCCGCCGAGACCACCCCCCTCACCGCCCTGCGCCTCGCCGAGCTCGCCCTCGAAGCCGGGATCCCCGAACACCTCTTCCAGGTGCTCCCCGGCCACGGAGCGGTCACCGGCGACGCCCTGGTCGAACACCCCGGAATCGCGAAGATCGTCTTCACCGGCTCCACCCGCACCGGCAAGCAGATCATGTCCAAGTGCGCCGACCGGGTGAAGCGCGTCACCCTCGAACTCGGCGGCAAGAGCCCCAACATCGTCTTTGCCGACGCCGACCTCGAAACCGCGGCCGCCGCCGCCCCCATGGCCTACCTCGACAACACCGGCCAGGACTGCTGCGCCCGTACCCGCATCCTCGTCCAGCGCTCCGTCTACGACCGCTTCCTCGACCTCGTCACCCCCGCCCTCACCTCCGTGGTCGTCGGCGATCCCCTCGACGAGAAGACCCAGATGGGCCCCCTCATCTCCGCCGCCCAGCTGGAGCGCGTCCGCGCCTACGTCACCGACGACCTCAAGGCGGTCCGCGGCACCGCCCCCGAGGGCCCCGGCTTCTGGTACCCGCCGACCCTGGTCACGGACGTCGACCCCACCGCGCCCGTGGCCGCCGAGGAGGTCTTCGGACCCGTCGCCGTCCTCCTCCCCTTCGAGGACGAGGAGGACGCCGTACGCCTCGCCAACGCCACCGAGTACGGCCTCTCCGGCTCCCTCTGGACCCGCGACGTCGGCCGCGCCCTGCGCGTCTCCCGCGCCGTCCAGGCCGGCAACCTCTCCGTCAACTCCCACAGCAGCGTCCGCTACTGGACCCCCTTCGGCGGATACAAGCAGTCCGGACTCGGCCGCGAGCTCGGACCCGACGCCCTCACCGCATTCACCGAGACCAAGAACGTCTTCATCAGCACGGAGGCCTGAACCCCATGACCGACCGCACCGAAGAGATCGTCTGCCGCCGCCTGGTCGGCCGCACCGCCGTCATCACCGGAGCCGGCAGCGGCATCGGCCTCGCCACCGCCCGCCGCCTGGCCTCCGAAGGCGCCAACGTCGTCTGCGCCGACATCGACCCCCTCGCCGGCAAGGCCGCCGCCGAGGAGGTCGGCGGCACCTTCGTCCAGGTCGACGTCACCGACAAGGAGCAGGTCGACGCCCTCTTCAAGACGGCCTTCGACACCTACGGCTCCGTCGACATCGCCTTCAACAACGCCGGCATCTCGCCCCCGGACGACGACTCCATCCTCACCACCGAGCTCGACGCCTGGCGCCGCGTCCAGGACGTCAACCTCACCTCCGTCTACCTCTGCTGCAAGGCCGCCCTCCCCTACATGCAGCGCCAGGGCCGCGGCTCCATCATCAACACCGCCTCCTTCGTCGCCATCATGGGCGCCGCCACCTCCCAGATCTCCTACACCGCCTCCAAGGGCGGCGTCCTGGCCATGTCCCGCGAACTCGGCGTCCAGTTCGCCCGCGAGGGCATCCGCGTCAACGCCCTCTGCCCGGGACCCGTCAACACCCCGCTGCTCCAGGAGCTGTTCGCCAAGGACCCCGAGCGGGCCGCCCGCCGCCTGGTCCACATCCCGCTCGGCCGCTTCGCCGAGCCCACCGAGATCGCCGCCGCCGTCGCCTTCCTCGCCAGCGACGACTCCTCCTTCATCAACGCCACCGACTTCCTGGTCGACGGCGGCATCTCGGGCGCGTACGTGACGCCCCTGTAGGCGGCTCCGCCGACGGGCCCCGTAGGCACCCAACGTTCACCTGGGCACCACCCCCACGACAGCCGGGCGTCGCACGACGCCCGGCTGTCGTGCCCTACCGTCCCTGACGATCTTGAACGAGAACCAGGAGCGACCACCCCCGTGACCCGACCCAGCACCCGCCGCCGGCTCCAGGCAGCCGGCGCCGCCGCCGCGATGGCCGCCGCGACCCTGACCGCGGCCGCCCCCGCCCAGGCCACCGCACACCCCGCCTGCGCCACGCCCGAGCTCGCCGCGGGCTGGTACGGGGACAACCGGGCCCGCCTCCAGCAGCTCATCGACCAGTACGGCAGGTGCAACCCCTACCGCCCCAGCCGCGACAAGCCCGTCGCCGTCTTCGACTGGGACAACACCGTCGTCAAGAACGACGTCGGCGACGCCACCATGTTCTGGCTCCTGCGCAACGGCAAGATCCGCCGCCCCGCCGACTGGAAGACCACCAGCCGCTACCTCACCCCCGCCGCGGCCCAGGCCCTCGCCACCGCCTGCGACCCCCTCGCCCTCCCCGGCACCCCCCTGCCCACCGGCACCCCCGAGGGCGCGGCCTGCGCCGACGAAGTGGCCGCCGTCTACGGCACCTCCGCCACCCGCACCGGCGCCACCGCCTTCGCCGGCTGGGACCGCCGCACCATCGAACCCGCCTACGCCTGGCTGACCCAGCTCCTCCAGGGCTGGACCCCGGGCCAGGTCCGGGCCTTCGCCGCCGCCGCCCGCACCGAGAACCTCGCCGCCCCCATCGGCACCAAGCAGCAGGTCGGCACCACCACCGCCACCGGCTGGGTCCGCTACTACGACCAGCAGCGCGACCTCATCAAGAACCTCCAGGCGGCCGGCTTCGACGTCTGGATCAGCTCCGCCTCCCCCCAGCCCGTCGTCGAGGTCTGGGCCCGGGGCGTCGGCGTCACCGCCGACCACGTCATCGGCATCCGCAACACCACCCGCGACGGGAAGCTGACCACCCACCTCCAGGGCTGCGGATCCGTCGCCGACGGCGCCGACTCGATGATCACCTACGTGGACGGCAAGCGCTGCTGGATCAACAAGGAGGTCTTCGGCGTCCGCGGCGCGGCCGCCGAGAAGGTCCAGCCCGCCGCCCGCCGCCAGGTCTTCGCCGCCGGCGACTCCGACACCGACGTCACCTTCCTGCGCGACGCCACAGCCCTGCGCCTGGTGCTCAACCGCAACAAGAACGAACTGATGTGCCGCGCCTACGACAACAGCGACGGCAAGTGGATCGTGAACCCGATGTTCATCGAACCGAAGAAGCAGAAGACGACCCCCTACCCCTGCTCCACCACCGGCTACACCGGCCACGACGGCACCCCGGCCCCCGTCCGCCGGGCCGACACCAGCGTCATCCCCGACCAGACGGACACCGTGTTCTAGAGGAAGGTCCGCCCCTCGCCCCGATAGGTCGGGACGGACGCCGTGACCCGGTCGCCCTCCACCAGGTGCAGGGTGTCGAACCGCTCGCACAGCTCCCCGGCCTTCGCGTGCCGGAACCAGACCCGGTCGCCGATCAGCAGGTCGTCGGCCGGGCTCCCCAGCAGCGGGGTCTGCACCTCGCCCGCCCCCTCCTGCGGGTCGTAACGCAGCCCCGCGGGCAGGTACGGCACCGGGAGCCGGTCGGCCCCCGCCGCCCCCGACGCCGGATAACCGCCGCCCAGCACGGTCACCACCCCCACCCCCGGCCGCCGCACCACCGGCTGCGCGAACAGCGCCGCCGGACGCCCCCGGAACGAGGTGTAGTTGTCGAACAGCCGTGGCACGTACAGCCCCGAACCGGCCGCGACCTCCGTCACCGCCTCCTCGGCGGCCGTCTCCGCCACGCTCCCCGTACCGCCGCCGTTGACGAACTCCAGGTCCGGCACCACCGACCGCACGGCCCGCACCACCTCGCCCCGCCGCGCCGCCAGCTCCCTGCGGGCCGCGCCCTGCATCAGCCGGATCATCCGCGAGCGCACCGGACGCCCGGCCACCGCGTCACCGACCCCGGCCACGTGCCCCTCGTACGCCATCAGCCCCACCACCCGGAACCCCGGCCGCGAGGCCACCGCCCGCGCCAGCTCCGCCAGTTGGCCCGGCTCGCGCAGCGGCGAGCGCCGCGCCCCGACCCGTACCCGGCCGCCGAACAGCCGCAAGGAGGTGTCCAGTTCCAGACAGACCCGGATCTCCTCGGCCCCGCCGGCCCGCGACCGCTCGATCAGGTCCAGCTGCGCGGGATCGTCGACCATCACCGTGACGGCGGCGGCCAGTTTCGGGTCCCCGGCCAGCTCCCCGAACGCGGCCCGGTCCGCCGACGGATAGGCCAGCAGCACGTCCTCGAACCCGGAGCGCGCCAGCCACAGCGACTCGGCCAGCGTGTACGACATGATCCCCGCGAACCCCGGCCGGGCCAGGACCCGTTCGAGGAGCGCCCGGCACCGCACGGACTTGCTGGCGACCCGGACCGGCTTCCCGCCCGCCCTGCGCACCAGATCGTCGGCGTTCGCGTCGAAGGCGTCCAGGTCCACGATGGCCAGGGGCGCGTCGAGACGCGCGGTCGCCCGGTCGTACCGGGCCCGGTCCGAAGTCATGGGCGGCAGCTTGCCAGACCGCCGTACCCGCGGGTAGGGGTCGCGCCCCACCCGGCGCCGGTCCGGCGGACCCGGCGGCCCCGTAGAGTACGGGCAGGCAGCCGTACGGAACGGGGGGCGGAGCCGCCGCATGACCACGACGACACCGCGGACCGAGGTCCTGGACGAGCCCTGGCAGCAGCCGCCGCCGGCCCCCCTGCCCCGCCGCCACCCGGCCCGCGTCACCGCCGCCGTCCTCTGCGCCCTGCTCGGCTCCGCGCTCCTCGCCGGAGGCGCCGCCACCACCTGGAGCCGGTACCGCGCCGACCACCGGCCGCTGCCCCCCGACGCCGCCTACCGCAAGGCCGCCGCCCTCTGGCACACCGCCCCCGCGGACGGCCTCCTGCCCCCCGTACTGGAGGACCGCGAGGCCGGCCCCGGCGGCGCCGGCCGCACCTGGACCCGGATCGCCCTCGCCCCCGACGCCGACTGCGCCGCCGCCCTCCCCGCCGACTGGCTGGCCGCGCTCACCCCGACCGGCTGCACCCGCGTGCTCCGCGCCACCTACACGGACTCCACCCGCAGCACCCTGATCACCGTCGGCCTCGTCTTCACCCCCGCCGACTCCAAGACCATGGACGGGCTCCGCGGCCGCCTCCCGGCCCCGCCCGCCTACGAGTACGCCGACTCCCGCCGGGCCGCCTGGACGGCCGGGGTCGTCGCCGAGGCCCCCGCCGTGGTCTACGCCGTCTCCGCCTTCGCAGACGGCCGCACCATGGACGCCCCGGTGGACGCCCCGGTCCCGGCCGAGGAGGGCGCCCGCCAGGGCGCCACCGGCACCATCGCCGAAGCGGGCCTGGGCCACGAGGCCAAGGCCCCCGCGGTCCGCGTCGAACGCACCCTCGGCACCCTCGCGGCGCCCCGCCCCACCGAGACCGCACAGGCCGCCG
>NZ_JZWV01000537.1 GCF_000966975.1 Streptomyces katrae
GTTGAAGTCCCCGACCACGCTCACCGGCCCGGCGGGGGTGTCCTCGGGCAGGCGGAAGGTGACCTGGGTACGGCCCTTGACCTGCTTGCGTTCCAGCATAGGAAGTCTCCATCGAAGAAGGCGTCGAAAAAGGGGCTTGCGCATCCTCGCCCTGTGCGAGGTCCGTCCCGGGTGGGACGTGCCGCGCGCGGGCGCGGGGTCGGTGGGCTGGCCGTCCGGCACGGCGTGCCGTATCCCGGCCTGGTGGAGGGCTGCGCCTGCTGGCATGAGTGCGGCGGGCTCGGAGTTTTGACAGACCGGTGGCCTGGTGGCGGATCTGGCGGGGAGCCTGGTGTGGGGTGCTGGTCAGGTGTGGGTGGGCCAGCCGGTGGTCGTGTCCGTCTGGTTGCGGGCGTGGTGGGCGCGTTCTTGGAGGAGGCGGCGGAAGCCTGGCAGCGTGTAGCGGTCGCCGCACGCGGTGCCGGGGCCGGGGATCCCGGCGACGTCGGCCATCAGGTGTTGGGGCTGGGGCTGCCAGCCGACCACCAGTGCGCGCAGGCCTGCCAGTTCGGCGTGCTGGTGCAGGTGCAGCAGGTGCAGCAACCCGTCGACGTCCATGAATCGGATGCCGTGGACGTCGGGCATCAGGTCGCGCTCACGCCCGCTGATGGCGTCCAGCGTCACCCGGAGAGGATCGCCAGCATCGTGGTCGGGGGGCCGCTGATCGCGGCCAGGACCGTAGGGCCGCGGCGCTGGAGGCCGATGGTGATCAAGTGAGTCTCCTCCCGGCCGCAGGCACCGGACCCTGGGCTCTCCCATCCTGGCGGGTGGTTCCTCCGAATGGGTGCCAGGGCGCGCTGGGAGCCGGCCGTCGATACCAGGGCCCCGAACGTCGGACCGTCTTCGGGGGGTAGGGCGCGCCATTACAGGACGGGGGTTAGGGCGGTGACGGCGGCACCGAGGAACCAGGCCAGGCGTCCGTGGACGCGGGCGAGGCGACGGCCAGGACGGCGAGGACTTCCCGCAGCCGCTCCAGGCGTTCGGTCGCAGGCAGTGCCTGCTGGGCGTGCGGCGTGCCGATGGCTTGGTGGAGGTCGGCGGCGGCCTTCGCGGCAAGGGCGCGGTCGGCGGGAGTAGGGGCCCATGCCTGGTCGTGGATCTCGCGTTCGGCTTCCTCCGCCAGGACCTCGATCATCCTTCGCAGCTCCATCCCGTCACCCTAGGCCACACCCGGTGTGCTGACCGGGGGCCGGGCCATTGAGCATGGCGGTCAGGTAGGGAGACGGACGGCAAGAACGGGAACGGGAACTCACCCGAAGTGGCTCCGGGCCGCCCGGTATCCGGGGCCGCAGGCGGGTAGGTCCCCTCGATGAAGCTCCCTCCGCATCCTGCCCAGTCTGCGGCCCCCCGCCTCATCCAGGGCCTTTTCCGAAAGTGGCTGAAGATGTGGAAAGTCGTTCAGAGGCCGCGGATGGCCTTGTCCAGGTCGGATCCGTAGGAGGCCCAGCAGATCACTGAGCCGTCATCGTCGAGCTGTCCCATGAACCACTCACCGTCGTCCCTCACGAGGCACAAGTCGTGGAACGCAAGAATCACATCGGGCCGGAGCGGTTCGTAGTCGCCCTGACCGGCCACCTCAAGAACTACGAGCCGATCGAATGAGAGCGAGATGGCGCTTGGGTCTCCGGAAAGAGCGCGCACACGCTCGATCGTCCATCCGGTGGGGAGTTCTGAGTTCACCGGGGTATCGTTCCAGGAGACCGCCCGTCACAGCCACTCGTTAGGGACTGCGACCAGCACGGTTGCCTCGCAGCGGACGGCGAGCTTGTCGTAGCGCGTGGCGACAGCGCGGTGTCTCTTGAGGCGGTTGATGCCGCACTCGACCGCGTGGCGCTGGCGGTAGTCGGTCAGCTCGAAATGCGGCGGCCGGCCACCACGGGAGCCGAGCTTCTGGCGGTTGCGTGCCTGGTCGGCCTTGTCCGGGATGGTGCAGCGGATCCCCCGGCGGCGCAGGTAGGAACGGTTCTTGCGGGAGGCGTACGCCTCGTCTGCGCGGACCCGATCGGGGCGGACGCGTGGCCGGCCCGGCCCGATGCGGGGCACGCGGACCTTCTCCAGCATGGGTTCGAACTACGGCGAGTCCCCGCGCTGTCCTGCCGTGATCACGATCGACATGGGCTTTTGGCCCTGCTCGACGGCCAAGTGGAGCTTGGTGGTGAACCCACCGCGCGAGCGTCCCAGCCCGTGATCACCAGGCTCGGTGAAGATGCCGCCCGGTGGTTCCTTCTGCAGGTCGCCCTGCTTGCGGGCCCCGGCCGCGCGCTGATGGGCGCGGCAGACCGTGGACTCGACGCTCAGGCCCCACGTGATCGCTCCCTTGCGCGTCGGCCAGGGACTGGAGGCGTGTGAGGATCCGGTGCCAGGTGCCGTCCCGCTGCCACCGGCGGAATAGGTCGTAGACCCGGTTCCACGGCCCGTATTCAACCGGGATATCCCGCCATGGAACACCGCTACGGACCCGGAATCGTATGCCGTCGATCAACTGGCGCCGAGGCCAGACAGGCGGCCTCCCCGCCCTGATGCCCTTCGGCAACAGCGGCTCCAGCCCCGCCCACTGCTCGTCTGTGAGATCTCCCCGTCCCATGACCTGTGATCATTCACAGCCCAAGATCCATTTTCGATACACGACCCAGCCGGAGGGAGGCCGACCGGGCTGGGCAGCTGCGCTGGTTGGGGTGCGGGTAGCCCGTGCCGATCGGCGCCGTCCGACTTCCGCCGCCGGGCCCCTGACAGCTCGGGAGGCTGGGATGGAGGCGGATCGGCGGAGAACGGGCTGTCACGCACTTCCGTACGCAGGCCGCCGAAGCCGGCGAGCAGGACGTGACCGTCACCGGGGCATCATGTTCGCCGGCTTCACGTCACGGTGCACGATGTCCAGCCGGTGCGCCGCGTCCAACGCGCGGAGCAGAGGTTGAGACGATTCGCCAGGCCGCGGCTTGTGCGGGATTCCAGGAGCTCCTGCGGGCGGCTTTCCGCTCGTCTGTATGATCCTCTCGCTCCAGGACCTGAAGGTTCGCCACGGGAGGGGAAGGCCTGCATGGGTGCAACAGGGCTGTCCAAGCCGTTGGACATAGGGCCGTTCCGGGCGGTTGCCGAACTCGGGCAGGGGGGCATGGGGCGCGTTCTGCTCGGCGTGGGCCCCGACGGCCGCCTCGCCGCGGTGAAGCAGGTGCACCCGGAGCTGGCCGAGGACCCGGGGTTCCGGGCCCGCTTCCGGCGTGAGGTGGCGGCTTCGCGCAAGGTGTCGGGGGCTTTTACCGCCGCCGTGCTGGACGCCGACGCCGACGCCCACTCACCATGGCTGGCATCGGTGTTCGTGCCGGGCCCCACGCTGAGCCAGGCCACCGACGCGGCGGGCCCGTTACCCGAGGAGGCGGTGAGGCTGCTCGCGGCGGGCTTGGCGCAGGCACTGGTCGACGTGCACCGGTCCGGCCTGATCCACCGTGACCTGAAGCCGTCCAACGTGCTCCTTGCCGAGGATGGGGTACGCGTCATCGACTTCGGCATCGCGCGAGCCGTCGAGGGGCATACCAGGCTCACCCACACCGGCGCCGTGGTGGGTTCGCCGCCCTTCATGGCGCCCGAACAGGTCCAGGGGCGCGCATTGACCGGTGCCGCCGACGTGTTCTCGCTCGGTTCGACGCTGGTGATGGCATGCACGGGCAGGCCGCCCTTCGCGGGTTCGTCGGTGCCGGGAGTGCTCTACAACGTCGCGCACGGCGCCCCCGACCTGGACGCGGTGCCGCGGGTGCTGCGGTCTTTCATCGAGCCGTGTTTGGCCAAAGACCCGGCGCAGCGTCCGTCGCCACTGGAACTCCTCGCGGCGATCGGGACGGTGACAGCCACGTCCGGGATGTGGCCCGAGGCGGTGCGCCGCCTCGCGACCGAGCAGCGGGCGGAGATCGACCAGCTGGTCGCCGGGCCTGCCGCGTCCTCTGCTCCCGACGTCAGCGAGCGGGGCCGGGTCCTGTTTCCGCTCGCTGCGTCCCTGCCGCCTTCCCCGCCCGCCCCGCTTGCAGCTGTGCACCGTCACAAGCGCACCTGGTGGCTGGCGGGCGCTGCCGCGGTGTCGGCGGTCGCCGTGGTGACTGCCCTGAACTTCCTGCCCCCGGACGGCAAGGGCGGAACTGGGGAAGGCGGCGGGACGGGGGGAGCCCCGCGGAAGACCGACGCCGCAGTGCCCAGCGAAAGAGGACCCGTCCCGACCCCCGGGACGACGCCCCTGTCGAGAGTCGGCGACAAGTACACCCAGCGGGTGCCGTCGTGCCAGGACGCCAAGGGTACGGTGGAGCTGCCTCCAGGCTACGGAGATCCGTTCGGCAACATTGAGGCCGCCGGTGATACGCCCGAGGAATCCAACCAGTGCTCTTGGAGTGACCGGTACGGAGACAAGGTCTTCGTCTCCTGGGACCGCCACCTCTCGGAAGCCGGCAAGACCGGAGCGGAGCTGGCGAAGCAGGCCTACGAGAGCAGCTACGCCTCCGCCTGGCAGTCCTACGAGCGTGCTGACCTCGGGGTCGGCGAGGAAGCCTACTGGCAGCGAGGCAAGGCCTATCTCTACGCCCGGGACGTCAACCTCAAGCTCAGCGTCGCCGTAGAGGGCAGCAGGTACACCGTGGACGAGGCCAGGGACATTGCGAAGGCCGCGGGGAAGTCGGCTCTGAAGCTGGCGGAGGCCCGACGGTGAGGCGCCTGGGACCCGATGACCCGGCCACCGCCGGACCCTACCGCCTGCTTGCCGAACTCGGCAGGGGGGGATGGGACGGGTGTTGCTCGGCTCCGCGCCAGACGGAAGACTCGTCGCGGTCAAGCAGGTACACGCGCGGTTCGCCGCCGACGTCGGATTCCGGGCCCGCTTCCGGCGCGAGGTCACCGCTTCTCGGAAGGTGTCCGGCGCGTACGCGGCAGCGGTGATGGACGCCGACGCCGACGCACCAACGCCGTGGCTCGCGTCGGTGTTCGTCAACGGCCCCTCACTGGGCGCGGCCGTAGAGAAGGCGGGGCCGCTGCCGGAAGAGGCCGTCCGCCGCCTCGCCGCCGGACTGACCACCGCGCTCACCGACATCCACCGCGCAGGGCTGATCCACCGGGACCTCAAGCCCGACAACGTCTTGCTCGCCGAGGACGGTGTACGCATCATCGACTTCGGCATCGCCCGCGGCACCGCCGAGGGCACCGCTGCAACCGAACTGACACAGTCCGGCTCGGTGGTCGGCTCACCCGCGTTCATGTCACCGGAACAGGCCCAGGGCCACGAACTGACCCCGGCCACCGACGTGTTCTCGCTCGGCTCGGTCCTCACAGCGGCCGCGACCGGCCAGAGCCCCTTCACGGGCATGTCGATGGCGGCGACCCTCTACAACGTGGTGCACACCCAGCCCGGCCTGTCCGACCTGCCGCCGGGGCTGCGCACGATCGTGGAGCTGTGCCTGGCCAAGGACCCGGCGACCCGGCCCACCCCGGAGCAGCTCCTCGCGCTCCTCGGCCGGGTCGCACCCGCCGACCGGCCCTGGCCCCCCGCCGTTCACCGCATGATCGCCGCCCGGCGTTCGGACATCGACCGGCTGCTCGGCGACACCGACCGCACGCTCGTCCCCGAACAAGAGCCTGCCCTGGCCGCAGAGGCGGGAACGACCCGTCTTCAACCGGCGGCCGACGCCACGGCGACCCTGCCTACACCCCGTCGGCGCACCGGGAAGACCATCGCCCTGGTGGCAGCCTGCGTGCTCGCCGTTGTCGGTGTTGGAGCGGGAATATACGCGCTGCACCGCGACGGCGAGCCGGAACCGACGCGTACGGACTCGGCATCCGGGACGAAATACATGAAGGCGCCGATCTGCTCCGAGGCCGCCGGCCGGCTGCCGCTGCCCGCACGCTCGGAAGAGCTCGACTATTACAGCGAGGGCTACAAAGGCGCCTCAACCAGCTGCGCTTGGGGAACCATATCCGGCGACCCCACAAAAATCAGGATCGCCGGCCTGGTCGACAAGGTGCACGCCTTCGTCGGCTGGGAACTGAAGCGCGACGACAACGCCAAGGACGACGAGACCGAACAACAGCGCAAGAAGTTCCGTGAGGACGCCGCCAAGGAAACCCCTGCGACAAACCTCGGCTTCGGCGACGAGGCGTACTGGAGCGCCCCCTATGCGACCTATCCCGACCCCGAGGAACACTGCAGCCTGTACGTCCGCGACGGCAACGTCGTGGTCCACGTAGCTCTGGGCGGCCAGGAACACCCCGTATCCACATGCAAGACGGAGGCACAGAAGATCGCCCGCGCCGCCATCGCAGCCATGCCCCGCTAAGCTGCCCGGCCGGGTCGGACCAAGGTACGCAACGCGTAAAACCCCGACGCGGGGGACCCCCTCATCGGCAGGAGCCCTACCCACTCCGTGTTCCCCCGTAGGGAGTAAGCCGTCATGGACATGTCTTAAATGGGTGGGGATTCGACCGACGAGGAGTCGGGGCGCGCGCCGGCCGGGCCCTCGTCGGGGGAGTCGGTCCCGCGCTGTCGCCCGTCGGCCGGCCGCCGCCTGGCTGCCGGGATGGTCAAGGTGCTCGCCGCCGAGGCGGTCAAGGCCGCGTTGTCGGAGTGGGCGCCGGAGTGCTGGCGCACGCGACGACGGGACGGTTTCCGT
>NZ_JZWV01000538.1 GCF_000966975.1 Streptomyces katrae
GAGTGCTGGCGCACGCGACGACGGGACGGTTTCCGTTCGGTGAAGGTCCACCCGAGGTCCTGGCCTACCGGGCGTCCCATGGGAAAGCCGAGTTACACGGGCTCCCGGCGGATCTCGCGGAAGCCGTGGCCGCCGCCCTGGCCCCGGTGCCGGGCGACCGTCCCACCGCAGTCGAGCTGTCGCGGACGTCCGCTCTCAGAAGGACGACCTCGGTGGCGGACGGTCCCGCCCCCGGGAAGGTGATCATCGCACTCGCGGCCCTTGCGCAGGAGACGGCGGATCTCGGCGGGGGCGCGGACCGCCATCTCTCGCGCCGGACGGATGTCGCGACTCGG
>NZ_JZWV01000539.1 GCF_000966975.1 Streptomyces katrae
CCCCTCCACCGTGCCGCGGACGGTCCGACGAGCTCCTCCGCCACGGCACGGACTTCCCCGGCTGGCCCGCTCACATCCCCGGCTGGCCCGCTCACACGGCGAGCGCTCCTGTCCCGGCTGGCCACGGGCGCGGCGGGCGCCGTACTGGGCGCGGGCACGGCCCTGGCCTGGACGGCGACCCGGGAGCCGGCCCACCGGTCCTTACCGGACCGCCCCCTCGCAACAGCCAGGGTCCCAGGACTGCCTCCCGCCGCACTCTGGCACTTCGACGACGTGACCGCGAGGACCACCCTGCTACGGGTGACGGGTGCCGGGCGCTACCTCGTCACCCGGGGCGAGACCCTCCACGCCCATGAGATCCGCAGCGGAAAAGAAGTCTGGGAGCGGCCGGTCACCTTCGGCCGTACCAACCCCGTACTCCTCGTCGGCGAGGGCCGCATCCTGGTGCAGACCCACGACGCCCTCGTGCTGTGCTCGCTGGACGACGGCCGGACGCACTGGATCGACCGAACGCTCCACACACGGAACACAACCGTCCTGGAACTACTCGCCGTCGGAGGCGACACCGTCTGGCTGCACCTGGGTCCTGCCGCCGGCGCCTCCGCCACGACCCACGCCCTCGCCGCGTTCGATCTTGCGGCGCGCAAGGAACTCTGGCGCAGCGAGTTGCCCGCAGACTTCGTCTACGAGCTGTCCCTCACGCCCACGCCGGCCGGTCTCCTCGTGGAAGTGCTCCCCGAAGTCGACCCCCACCGGGATCCCTATGGGACGCGCAAAGTGCCCCTGGCCTGCTTCGACCGAGCCACCGGCAGGTCCCTCTGGCAGCGCACGTACGAGGGCGTGTACAGCGGCCCGGCCTCCGCCGTCGACGAAACGGGCCGGTTCTACGTCCTCTCCACCGGCCGGGCCCGCGCGTACGACGCCACCTCCGGGAATCAGTTGTGGGAGTCCACCCTGCGCTTCGACGGCCAGCACAGCCCGCTCCTGCTGGCCGGCACCCTGCTGTGCGAGACGGATCCGGTCAACGGAGTCGTCGCCCTGGACAGGGACACCGGACGCAAGGTGTGGCAGCAACGGCTGGACGAGCCCCTTCAGTGGTTTCTGCTGGGGACGATGGCCACGAGTGCTTCGGGCCGCACCCTGTTCGTCCCCACCAGACGGCAGCTTGCGGCACTGGACCTGCGGTCC
>NZ_JZWV01000540.1 GCF_000966975.1 Streptomyces katrae
GACCTGCGGTCCGGTGACCGGCTGTGGCAGCTGGCCTTCGTCGGCCGGGAGGACCCCAGCCCACTCCAGCTGTTGGCGACGCCGGACGTCCTGATCGTCGCCCAGCCGAGTGTGGTTTTCGCCCTGCCGGCTGTCTAGCGATGGCAGCCCCCAAGGTAAGTGAGGGTGCCCCGTGCCCTTGGTTCTCCCCCTCCTCCCCGACGATCCCGCTCGGGTGGGCACCTACACGCTGATGGGCCGCGTCGGAGGTGGCGGCATGGGGACGGTCTATCTGGCGCGGACGGGAAGCGGCCGCCTGGCCGCCGTGAAGACCGTCCGCACCGAACTCAAGGACAGGCCGGGCTTCCGTGACCGTCTCCTGCTCGAAGCGGAAGCCGTACGGCTGCTCGGCTCCTCCCACACGGCCGCGTTCCTCGCGGTGGACGCCGAGGCCTCCCTTCCCTGGCTGGCGACGGGGTACCTCATCGGTCCGTCGTTGTCGGAGGCGGTCGCCGTCGCGGGCCCCCTGCCGCTCCCGGCCGTGGCCATGCTCGGTGCGGCAGTGGCGGACACCCTGACCACCCTGCACCGCGCCGGGCTCGTCCACCGCGACCTCAAGCCGGCCAACCTGCTGATATCCGCCCAGGGCCCGAAGCTGATCGACTTCGGTCTGGCCCGGGCCCTCGGCGGTCCTCCGCTCACCGCGACGGACGAGCCGGTCGGCACGCCCTCATACATGTCACCGGAGCTGGTCCGAGGGGAGGAACACGGTCCGCCGGGGGACGTCTTCGCGTTGGCCGCCGTGCTGGTGTTCGCCTCCTCGGGGCACGGTCCGTACGACGGAGGGCCAGGCCGCGACGCCTTGCGGCTGCTGCGCGACGGGGCACCCCCGAAGCTGACGGGGGTGCCGGACACGCTGCGGGAGGTGATCCGGCCCGCCCTGTCATCCGATCCCCGAGACCGCCCCACCCTCGACGAGCTGGCTGCCCACTGGGGCCCCTACGAGGCCGGCCGGTTCTCCGAGTTGCTACCGGTCGAGGTGCTCGCCGACATGTCGCGGCGCGTGGACGAATTGGCATCGCTGGGCGGGGCGCCCCTACGGGAGGATCCCGCGCCCCTGCCGCCCTCGTACCTCTCCCGCCGGGTGCTGCTCGCCGGCGCCGCGGCTGTGGCGGCGGGCGGCGCTTCGGCACTGTGGCTGACGGGCAGGTTACCGGGCTTTGGAGGGGGATCGGGGGTGCCGGGGCCGGCACCGTCCCCGAGCGGCGGTCTTCCCGGCGGCTCTCCCCGTCAGCAGTGGTCGGTTCCCGTGTCCACCATCTACGGTCCGCCGGTCGCCACCGAAGAACTGGTCCTCCTCCACGGGGAGACGGTACGCGGCCTGTCGCCGACGGGCGGCGGCATGCTCTGGGAGGTGCCGAGCACGGAGCTGGGGGTCGCCGCCTCGGGCCGCCGCCTCGCCGCCCTCGCCTTCGACGAGGAGCTCACGCCTCCGGGTTTCTCGACCCGTTTTCCGGCCACCTGATGCCGGACGCGGCCGGCCCACACGAACTGGGCGCTCTGAGCCTGTACAGCGAGGTTCTGGACGCCGACGCGGACACCCTCTACATCAGGGCCTACTACGAGGCCGACCAGCAGCGTGCGGAACCATGGCTGCTGGCCTACGACCTGGCCGCGCACCGGCTGCGCTGGCGTACCCGCGTCGCATGGGGATACACCGATCGGACCGAATCGCTGCTATTCCGCGCCGTCGTCGCGAACGGGCGCCTGATCGGCTCCGACGCCACCCGCGTCTTCGCGGTCGACGTCCGTGACGGCCGCTTCCTGTGGGTCACCAGGTTGCGCAGCGACGCGGAAGCAGCCGCTCCGGGGGCCTCCGGAGGCGTCCATCCGCCGGTCGTCTCGGAACACCACGTCTTGGACGTCAGCCAGGTCATCACAGCTGTCGACCTGCTGACCGGAACCCCCACCTGGACGCTCAAGCCCGAACGCGATCAAACCCTGTTGACCTCCCCGGTGTGCGTACAGGGCACCGTCCACATCGCCTCGCATGCCTTCACGGCGTTCGAGGAGTCGACCGGCAGGAAACTCTGGACCTACGAGCCCGGCCCCTACTTCCAGCGAATCGCCGTCCCGGGGCCCTTCCGAGGCGAGCTGTACGCGGCGGTCAGCGGCGGAGGTCAGGCGGTCATCGCGGTGGACCTGGCACAGCGCCGCGCCTCGTGGACCCTGTCGGCACAGGCGGCAGGCATGCCCGACGGGCCCAGTGACCTGACCCACCGGGACGACCGGCTCTACTTGCAGGCACACCAACGCCTCACGGCGGTGCGGATCGACACGCGCGGGTGATCGAACCCGTGCCCACCGATCGCGGAGAGGCCGGCAGACGGAATGGTCTGTGGGGCTGGCCACTTCCGGACGGGCTCGCGACCTTCAGCACCCCTGGAGTTCGCCTTCCAGGACGAAGAGGACCGCGCACGTCTCCGCTGGGCTTTCAGCCGCCTCGTACGACGAGGCCATCTGGACAGCGCACGGGCCGCACATCGCCTGGCAGCCGACGGGGTCACCCCCAGCCGGGTCCGGGAACGACCGGTGGCACCGCTCTCGGCACGACCTTCCGGCCGCGAGTCGGGCGCACTTTCCAGGCCGAGGTCGACATCGCCCGGAGCCAGTGGAATTGAGTCAACGCCGGCGCGTCCCGTCAGTCGGCTGTCCACGTGGTGGTGAGAAGCGGCGGACCACGTCGGCCTTGCTGTCCGCGAGCCAGAAACCTCCGCCCGGGACGGCTACGAGAGCACTCAACTGCTCGGCGTCCGGTACGGACCACAGGGTGACTTCCCCTGACGGCGCGAGCCGCCCGACCTTGGCGGCCGTAGTGAACCAGAGCGCGCCGTCGGGGCCGGCGACGACGCAGCTCGGGCGTTCGGCCTGCGGTATGGGGAAGGACGCGACCTCGCCACGGACTGTGATGCGCCCGATGCCGCCGCGCTGCGTGAACCAGAGCGCCCCGTCGGGGCCGGCGGTGATGCCCCGCGGTGCGGTGCCCGGTGGTAGCGGCCAGCTCGTATACACCCCGTCGAGACTCACGCGCCCGATGCCGTCAGGGCTGCCCTCGTCCTTGCCGACCTGCGAGAACCACACCGCCTGGTCCGGTCCGCTCGTGATGCTGTTTTCGGGAAAGCGGAAAGCGCCGGGCAACACCGCCATCATGGACAGCTTTCCCGTCGCCGCATCGGCGCGGCCGATTGCGGGATCCGCTCCACTGGATGTGGTGAACCAGGCCGCTCCGTCGGGGCCTACGGCGATTCCCTCTGGAAAGCCGAAGTTTGCGCGGGTGATTCTTCCGTCTGGCCGCAGGCGTCCGACATGTGTGTTTGTGACGAACCAGACTGTTCCGTCTGCGGCGCGCGCTATGCCGGAAACGCGGTCTGCCAGAGCCGAAAGGCGGTGCTGGGTGATGGTCCCTGCAGGGTCGATCCTGGCGACACCGCCGACGTCGTTCTCTGCGACCCAGAGTGTCCGGTCGGGCGCGAGGGCCAGCGACGGACAGGCCGCCGGCCGGACTGTCGGCAGGAACGTTCGCGTCCCGGCAGCCCGCCGCGGGCAACACCAGTACCAACAGGGCGGCGCAGGCGACGACGCGGTGCCGGGCGGGGGGCGCTGTCCGGGCCGGCCTGCGGCAGGCGCCGAAGCGTGAGCTCATGTTCCTCTCCGGTTCTTCGTCTTTCCGGCTGGCGGGTGTCAGGGGGTGCAGCGCAGACTCGCCGGGGCGTCGGACCCCAGGTACTGCTTCCAGAGGGCGGGGGTCAGCTCCCGCCCGGCCGAGGTGCAGGCGGTGCTGATCCATGAGTCCGGGTCGAGTCGCCAGCTGATCAGACGGCCCGCACCCTCGCCCGCGTCGTCCTCCGCCTGGCGGAACTCGGTGGCTGCCACCAGACGGGTGCCGTCTGCAGCGAAGGCCAGACCGGTGGACCCGGGCTTCGGGCCCGCCGGGATGGGCAGGGTGCCGAGCACGTCGCCGGATGGCCGGTCGAGGAGCCGGACGGTGTTCTCGTTGGCCGGGATCGCGGCGATCAGCCCTTTGCCGACGACAGGTCCGACGGTCGTTCCGGGCGTTCCCTTGAGGGTCCCCAGGCGCCGGGCCCCGTCAGGGGACCAGACTTCCAGGTCCCCGCCCTCTCGTTGGACGAGCAACCGGTCATCCTCGTAGGCGACGCCCCGGAAGTCCTTCCCGTCGATCACGCGGTACCGGCCAGTGCCGGCATCGACGACCCGGATCTCAGGGTGGTTGCTCGCGGGGTCGTATTTGATCAAGGCGGCGTGGGTGGCCAGCCGGTCCAGGGCCGCCTCCCCCTGGGCGGCTGCTTCGGTCCCGCCTACGGTCGGGGACATGTCGCGTGGTCCGGCTACCTGGCGCAGTACACGGCCGGTGGCGGGTTCTCTGATGCGGATCGTGCCGGAGCCGTCCAGCTGGGCCACTTCCCGGCCGCCCGGAAGGAACTGGAGCAGTGCGGGTGAATCATCGAGCTGGAGCGGATTGGGCAGAGCCGGCCAGCTGCCGGTCACGCGCAGCCCGTTGCGGGGGTCGAGGATCTGGGCGCTCCCGTCCTGCGACACTATGATGATCCGCGATCCATCGGCGCTCCACGCCACCGCCCCGTACTCCTTGTCCAGCGATTGCGGCTGCTCCGCCGGCGGCCGGTCGGCGCCCGCCGTGTCGAGGCTCCGTACATCGAGTGTGCGTCCGTTGCCGCCCAGTACCGCCGCCGTGCGGCCATTGGGGGCCACGGCGACGCGCGGTCCCGGGCACGCATTGCAGGAGGTCTCGACGACGACTGTCGTCTCTGCCGCGATCCTCGACAGCCGGTCGAGGTCCCACAGGTTCAGCACGTCCCCGGCGGCGGAGACCAGCTTGCGGCCGCTCGGGCCGAGGAAGGCGAGGCCGCGGGCAGGCACCGTGCCGGCTCCGGGTAGGACGACAGGCTCGGACGGAGGCTGGTCCGGCGCGCTGGTCCGAGACACGTAGAGCGTGGTGCCGAGGGCTGCGGCTGCCCGGGAGCCGCCGCGGCTGAGCGCCAGGGCTGTGGGGCTGCCCTCTGGGAACCGTGCCGACAAAGCCGGCTTGTCGATGTCCGGGGATCCCTCGGATGCCCAGACTGGCAGGGCGGCGGCCCTGTTGGTGTAGGTGAAGTGGCTGCCGTCCGGGGCGAGCGCGGATGCGTAGTTGTGGGTGCCGAAGCCCAGCGTGCTCCCACGGGTGCGCACCGGGCCCGGCAGGGTGAGCTGCTCCCATGTGCCATATGCGTCGCCGTCGAACAATGTCAGGTGCGAGTCATCGGAGAAGGCGATGGCATCCGGATCGCTGTGCATGTCCGCGAGGTCGAGGTGACTGGTGGCTCCTGTGGACCTGTCCAGCGCCCAGGCGGTGGGCGGGACGCCGAAGGTCTTGGTGGCCGTCGTCACGACGACGAAGCGTCCCGACGGGGATACTGCCACGGCGCCGGGCTCTTGCCCGGCGGGGAGGACCGGGGCCGGGACCGGCGAGCCGCCCTTCCAGACCCCGACCGCCTCGTGGCCGATCGCCGCGACGACGTCACCAGACGCGTCCGACGCCACCGCGGTGACCTGCCCGGGAAGGCGGCCGACCTGCTGGCTGCTGCCCGCTATTTTTGTGGTGACCGTCCATCGTTGAACCTCCCCGCCCTGGGTTCCCGCGAGCAGGGCACTGCCGTCTGATGCGGTTGCCAGCGCGGAGATCGGTCCGCTGGATCGAACACTGCCGACTAGCTGCGGGCTGGCAGTGACCGCCCGGAAGAGTGCCTGGCGAGTCAAGGCGTCAGCGTGCTGACGGTAGGCTTGCACTGCGAAGAGCTCGGCGAGCCCGACATCGCTGGAGGTCAGGTTCTGGGACACGTCTGCGAGCCGGTGGGCGTTCTCCAGTCGGGTCTTCTCCTCGGCGTTCTGGTACTGGACTGCCAGCCCCGACAGCGCGGCCGCGGCGACCAGCGACAGGGCGATGACCATTCGCCCGGTGCGAAACTGCCGGGCGTACCGGTCTGCCTGCTTCAGGGTTGCCGCGAACCGCACGTCGCCCGGCTCGGGCGCGTGGGCGACGTCCGGCCGGTTGGCCTCCGGCGCCACAAGGCGCAGCCCCTTGTGGCGCGCTGTGAGCAGCTTGGCCTCCATGCCACTGATCTTGAGGAGGTGTTCGCCGTCACCCAGGGCCCCCGTCACCGCCGTTCGTGGCCTCAGCCCGTAGAAGGCGCCTCGGATCCCGGCCCAGCTGGGCCGGGGGGATTGGGGGTGGCGCAGTAACTCGCGCAGGCCCAGGGCGAAGGCCACGCCTAGTGAGGGCCCCTCAATTCGCGGCGGCGGCAGCGGATCGTCGGACAGGACGATCCGCCAGAGCCCGCAGC
>NZ_JZWV01000541.1 GCF_000966975.1 Streptomyces katrae
ATCCGCCAGAGCACGCAGCGGCTTTCGGGTCCGGCCCCGGCTGCCCGCCACGCACGGCCCACAGCTGTGGCGAACTGTCCGTTCGGACTGTGCGTCCCAGCCATCGTCCGTGGGTCGGGGTACAGCCCAGCCGGGCCCGCCGGGAACTCGCGCAGCTCCAGAACTCCCGAGACACCCTGCTCTGGCTCAGCCCGGCCGGGACCGTCCGCAGACTGTCCGAACACCACGGGCACACGCACGACGGGCCGTTTGCGCGCCTCGGCGCCCGCCATCAGCAGCGCGGCAATCACCAGTACGTTCCCCGGCCCGCTCGGCTCCGGCCCCCCGCCGTCGGTGTGCGGGGGAAGCAGCGCGATCCGTTCACGGACGTCATCCAGCCGGGACGTGATCTCCTGCGGCAGGCCGCCGCTCTGGCCACCGGACGGCTGCCCGGGCCGGGGCAGCGCGTCGTGGGAGAGCAGTCCGCTCCACCGCCATGCCTCCCGCAGCTCGGCCAGATCCTCGTCGTGGTTCTCCGCCCGGCCCACCGGCGGACTGAGGGCCCGGCCCAGCAAATAGGCC
>NZ_JZWV01000542.1 GCF_000966975.1 Streptomyces katrae
AAATAGGCCTGACGGGCGGACGACAGCAGGCCGCCCGCCCGATCTGGCGCCGTTGTATCCAGCCAGGCGGCCAGCTCTCCGGCACGTTCGCCCGCGAACCAGGCGGGCTCAGCGCGTACCGCCTCTGCGCAGCACTTCCACCACAGCTGCCGCTCGCCCAGGAGTTCCTTCACGCAGGCCTGCGGGCTCGCTGCCCCCATCAGCACGGCTTCGAGCAGGTCACGCTCCGGGAAGTGCCCGGCACTGTTCCCCACCGGTCGCCGTGGCGGCCGTTCACCGTCGGCCCCAGCAGGTCCGGGCACGTCGACAGCCGTCACCGCAGCGCACCGTCGATGACGCCGCGCAGGCCGTCGCCGACGTGTTCGCGCACGCGCCGCCAGGCTTCGCGGGTCGTTTCGTTGAGGGCCGCTCCAATCGAGGCTGTCACCATTTCGGCATCCCAGTCGGACTCCAGCCCCACCGGAACGGAAAGCGAGGCCGTCCAGGAGGTGCCGATGCGGAAATCCGGGAGCCGGACGTATGACGCGCCAGGCCCGACCGGCCCCTGCACCACTGGTACGAGCAGATCCCGCAGGCGGCCATCAGGCCGGGCGTAGCGGATCAGGCACATCAGCGGCAGAGCGCCGGGGGCACCGCCGCGCAGGACCAACTCGAGGCTGTACGAGACCTCGTCCGTGCCGGAGCTCCGTACGAGGAAGGCGATCCGGCCGTCGGGCGCGGTAGCCTCCAGCACCACCGCGTCACCGCCTGCAGCAGTCAGAGCGCCGCCCGAGGACAGCAGTACAGGCAGCTCAAACCACCCTACGGCGGCCCGAACGTCCGGCCGCTGGTTGCGGGATTTCTCTCCGGTGGGCTGTCGGGGCACGGCGGCCGGTGTCCGGGGTACGGCGGCCGTGGCGGGCCGCACCGGCAGATCGAAGCCGAGGAACGACGCCCGGGCCCGCTGCCACAGGGTGTATCCCGCGTGGCCGCGGCCCACCGTCCGAGGTGTGCCTGGTGGGCGTGCGTCGATGAATGACCGCCAAGACCGCCGAGTGAGCGGAGTAGCGTTCACGGCGTTGCCTCCTCGGACACCGGCGGGAGATCCGGTTCCGGCCGGGTCGGGGGAGTGTTCGGATCCTGACCGCCAGGGGCGCTGTGGAGAGCACCGTCGGCTGTGGTGGACCTGCCCAATTGGGCAAGCAGCGCGGGCGCTGACGCGCCCACGGCCACGGCTGCGTACACGCCGGTCACTTCGGTATGGAGCAGCCAGCCCGCCATGCCGCCCAGCAGAACGCGGAACAGGGCAGCGAGTCCGTCCGCCGGCGGGTCGATGAACGCCCCGATCGCCGGGAGGTCACCCGCCACTGCCCGCTGTACGTGTCGTGCTTGCTGCCAGGCACGTAAACGCCCGAAAGTGACGAGCGCCTCGGCAATGAGGCCACCGCCCGCACCGGAAGCCATGGCCTCGGCCCACGTCATCATCGGCTCTCCCTGCTCTTTGCCATCTTGGCCGGTTCCCGCTCGACGCCTCACACCCGCAGAGGGTCGTGGCGTCTCATCATGCAGACAGCGGCTGTGATTTGTTCGGGTTACGGCTAAACCGGCTTTCAGGCCTGGGAGTTGTCGTCAAAGTGTCACGCCCGCATCAGGTGGGATGCCAGGATGACGGCTGCTTTGGCGTGGCCGCGTGAGCGGGAGCACCGCGCGCCCGGGCCACGGGCGGACGGCGGCCTTGGCGGACGGCTTCTACGAGCCGCCTCCGACGGTGGAGGTTCCCAAGGTTGGCGGGGGGCTTCACTGGTGAGGACGGCGGCGAGTGCCTCTTCCGGTTCGAGGAGCTGCCGCTGGGGCTCGGGCTGATCGGGAGCGTCAGCTGACCCACTCGCCGGGGACCTTCGGATAGGCGCTGTGCTCGAGGATTGGCATGCGCCCGACACGCTGGATGCCGGCCGACCCGACCATGCCTGCGGGAGACTGAACCGTGCACACGGGAGACCGATCATGGCGCCTGAAGAGGTGGCGGAGTACGCCCTGTCCCTGCCGGAGGTGACCGAGCACGATCCGAGCCGGGCCATGCAGCTCTACAAGACCGGGGGGAAGATCTTCGCCGTCCTCACCCCGGCCACTGCCACACGCCCCGACGAAGGGGCCCCCAAATGCGACCCCGGGCTCGCACTCCGCCTCCGCGAGCAGTACCGGGCCGTCCGCCCGGGACGCTACGGATCAAGCCACCTGTGGAACACCGTGATCCTCGACGGCACCGTACCCGACGAGGAACTCACCGACATGATCGACCACTCCTGGCACCGCACCGTCGACCAGCTCCCAAACGCACACCGCGACCGCCTACGCGCACTGCGGCCCGGCCGCACGGCCGGGCCCGGCCACTGACGGACAGCCCATCAGGGCCGTGGAGACGCGGGCCGACCTGCCCGACGGCGAGGAGCCGGCCGCCGGGTACGGGCCGCTGGAGGCGGTGGCCTGCAACAAGGTCAACCTGAAGCGGATCGCCACGCACTGGTCCGACATGCTCCGGGCCGCGGGATCTCTGATTACGAACCAGGTCCAGGCCTACGACCTGCTGCGGATGTTCGGCCGAGAGGGCCACCCGACCCCGCTGGGGGCGGCGTTCGCCGAGTACGGGCGGATCGACAAGACCATGCACCTGCTCGCCCTGGCCGATCCGGTCGACGACACCTACCGTCGGCGGATGAGTCGGCAGCTGACCGTGCAGGAGTCCCGCCACCGCCTCGCCCGCGCGATCTGCCACGGCGGCCGCGGCCAGATCCGCCAGGCGTACCGCGAGGGCCAGGAGGACCAGCTCGCCGCCCTCGGCCTGGTCCTCAACGCCGTCGTCCTGGGGGACACCCGCTGCCTCGACGCCCNGGGCGTCGACATCAAGGAGGAGGACGCCGCCCGCCTGTCCCCGCTCAAGGGCCGGCACATCAACTTCCTGGGCCGCTACCTGTTCACCATCAAGGCCAGCGGACCCGGCCAGGGCCTGCGCCCGCTGCGCGACCCGGACGCCGCGCATGAGGACGTGCCGGAAAAGGGGTGAGCGGCGCCGTTCAGCTGCCGCAGGCGCAGCCCGAGGCCGCAGGCACGGCCGCGGTGCTCTCCTCCTGGCCGGAGCAGCAGGCGTCACCGCCGGCGACGGCGCTCTTGCCCAGCTGGTCGGCGTCGGCCTTGACGACGTAGACCTCCCACGGCTCCTTGCCGGGGCCGGTGACCCACACCTTGTCCTGGAGGGCGTAGCAGCAGGAGGTGTCGTTCTCCTCGAACGTCGCCAGCCCCGCGTCCTTCAGCCGGGTCGTGGCGGCGTTGACGTCCTCGGTGGAGGCGACCTCCACGCCGAGGTGGTCCAGGCGGGTGTCCTCGCCGCTCTCGCCCTCGATGAGGACGAGCTTGAGCGGGGGCTCGGTGATGGCGAAGTTGGCATACCCCTCGCGGCGCTTGGCCGGCTCGGCGCCGAACAGCTTGGAGTAAAAGGCGATCGAGGCTTCGAGGTCGGCAACACGAAGGGCGAGCTGAACACGGGACATGGCGGTCTCCCAACGACTCTGTTTCGACGTCTGTCGATACAGTCGACCTTGCCACCGGGATCGACAGCTGTCAATATTGAGGAATGTCGAAACAAGCTGGTCTGCCGGTGCTCGGACAGGACGACGTCGCGTGCTGCGCGCCGATGGTCCGCGAGCCGCTCGGCGAGGAAGCCGCGGCCGAGCTGTCGCGGATGTTCAAGGCCCTGTCGGACCCGATCCGGCTGCGGCTGCTGTCGCTGATCGCCTCGCACGAGGGCGGCGAGGCGTGCGTGTGCGACCTCATCGGCCCCTTCGACGTCTCCCAGCCGACGATCTCCCACCACCTGAAGGTGCTGCGCGAGGCCGGGCTGGTCGGCTCCGAGCGGCGCGGGACCTGGGTGTACTACTGGGTGCTCCCCGAGGCCCTGGCGAAGCTGTCCGCACTGCTGGAGATCCCCGCCGCATCAGCGAAGGCCCTCGCGTGAGCGCGCCCGCGCCGCTGCTGCGGCGGGCGGTCGTCGAGGGGCTGGGGACGGCCGCGCTGGTCGCGGTGGTGGTCGGATCCGGGATCCAGGCCACCGAACTGACCCACGACGTCGGGACGCAGCTGCTGGCCAACTCCCTGGCCACCGTTTTCGGCCTCGGCGTGCTCATCGCGTTCCTGGGACCGGTGTCCGGGGCGCACTTCAACCCCGCGGTCACCCTGGCGGCCTGGTTCACCGGCCGCCGCACCGGCGATGGCCTGGATCTGCGTGACGTCGCCGCGTGCCTGCCCGCCCAGGTCGTCGGCGCGATCGGCGGGGCGGTGCTGGCCGACGCGATGTTCGGCAAGCCGCTGGTGGCCTTCTCCACGCACGAGCGGTGGGCCGGGCACCTGTGGCTGGCCGAGGTCGTGGCCACGGCGGGCCTGGTCTGGCTCATCTTCGGCCTGACCCGCGCCGGCCGCGCGCACCTCGCGCCGCTGCTGGTCGCCTCCTACATCGGCGCGGCCTACTGGTTCACCTCCTCCACCTCCTTCGCCAACCCGGCCGTCACGATCGGCCGGGCGTTCACCGACACCTTCGCCGGCATCGCCCCCACCTCCGTGCTGCCGTTCCTCGCCGCCCAGCTGCTCGGCGCCGCTGCCGGTCTCGTCCTGGTCGCCGTCTGCTTCGGCCGCCCGGCCGCCGTAGGCGAGGACGAGGCCGTCGTCCCGCCCGCCGGGCAGCAGCCCACCACCCGTTCCACCGAAGAAAGCGCCTTGGCCCGATGAGCACCTCCACCACCCCGTCCGTGCTGTTCGTCTGCGTGCACAACGCCGGCCGCTCCCAGATGGCCGCCGCCTTCCTCACCCACCTCGGCGGCGACCGCGTCCAGGTCCGCTCGGCCGGATCCGCCCCCGCCGACACGGTGAACCCGGCCGTGCTGGAGGCCCTGGCCGAGGTCGGCATCGACATCTCGGCCGAGACGCCCAAGGTCCTCACCACCGAGGCCGTGCAGTCCTCCGACGTGGTGATCACCATGGGCTGCGGCGACGCCTGCCCCTACTTCCCCGGCAAGCGGTACCTGGACTGGCAGCTGGAGGATCCGGCCGGGCAGGGCGTCGCGGCCGTCCGGCCCATCCGCGACGAAATCGAGCGGCGCATCCTCGGCCTGCTCGCCGAACTCGGCATCGAGCCCGCAGCGTGACGGCCACCGAGACCGGCGTGCGCATCGCACCGCTGCGGCCGGAGCACGCCGAGCAGGTCCTGGCGATCTACCAGCTGGGCATCGACGAGGGAAACGCCACCTTCGAGACCACCGCCCCGACCTGGGAGGCGTTCGACGCCGCCAAGCTGCCCGACCACCGCCTGGTCGCTCTCGACGGGGGCGGCCGGGTCCTGGGGTGGGCCGCCGTGGTGCCGGTCTCCGACCGGTGCGCGTACGCCGGCGTCGTGGAGCACTCCGTCTACGTCCACCCCGACGCGCGCGGCCGCGGCGTCGCCTCCGCGCTGCTGAAGGCACTGGTCGACTCGACCGAGGCGGCCGACATCTGGACGATCCAGTCCGGGATCTTCCCCGAGAACGCAGCCAGCNTCCGACCGGTGCGCGTACGCCGGCGTCGTCGAGCACTCCGTCTACGTCCACCCTGACGCCCGCGGCCGCAGGGTGGGCCTGGCCCTGTTGACCGCCCTGCTCGCCTTCACCGAGGCCGCCGGCGTCTGGACGGTGCAGTCCGGCATCTTCCCCGAGAACACCGCCAGCCTCGCCCTGCATCAGCGTGCCGGGTTCCGCGTCATCGGCACCCGCGAACGCATCGGCCGCCACCACGGGGCATGGCGCGACGTCGTCCTCGTCGAGCGCCGCAGCCCCAGCGTGAACTGAGCGTGACGGCAAGCGGCTGCGGAACAAGTCCGCGAAGAACCGCCTCGGGTTCGCGCTGCTGCTGAAGTTCTTCGAGATCGAGGCCCGGTTCCCGGAGGGCCCCGGGGAGGTGCCGACCGCGGCGGTCGAGTACGCGGCCCAGCAGGTGAACGGCCTCGGGGATCAAGGGAACCGTGGTTGGCGCTGAGATTGATCACGGTGCGCGCTGGGCCAGCCGGAACGGTGGCCTGCGCCCCCTACGCGACCCTGACGCGGAGCCCAGACGACGAGTAGCCTCACCTCCCGGCGGGCCGAGCGGAGCACAACCGGTCGGCCGGGGTGTCGTTGAGCCGGTACGCGGGCGACCGCCCGCTGCCGGAACGAAGGGGAGACGGCCGTGCCGAACGTGGCCACCGCCGAGCAGGGGGCGGCACAGTGCCGCATGGTCAGCCGCACCACCAGCAGGGGGGCGCTCAACCATGACGGGCTGGCGTTCTGGCGCGAGGCCGACTGCGGCAAGTTCTACCCGGACGCAACGACATCGTCCATCCCCGCGTCTGGGTAGACATTCGCCACCGATTTACTGAGAGTGAATGCCTTGTTGCGGTGCGCCATGGAATGATCCACACCGGTCGGCAGGGTGCCGACCCGTAGGGAGGCAAACGTGACTGACAAGCAGGAACCAACCGAGATCCCCGGCATGACCGTGCTGTCGGCGGAAGATGTCAAGCCCGAGGACATCGGCATCCTGAGCCTGCACTATGTGGAAGGCGTCGCACAGCTCGTCGTCAGCGGAGGGACGGTACTCCCGGACCACCTCCAGGTGGTCACCCCCGAAGGCGCCACCGTGGCGACCTTCATCCCCGTCCCCACCGAGGCCGCCAGGAACCTCATCGTGCAGGACGACGGCAGCAACGTTCTCTACACCAGGAGCGGTGAGGCCATTTGGCATACCAACACCGCCAGTCCGACGGGCAGCAACGACTCCGTCGCAACCATCGTGAACAACGGGCAGTTCGTCATCCCCAAGGGCTCGGACCTCTACGAGGCCGACCCCCTCAAGTGACCGAGCACGGCCGCCCCGGGCGTGGACCACTCAATCCCGCGCCAGGGCACCACGAAGTAGGCGTCGATCCGGGTCTCGTCGCCCGTCGTGACGAAATGGCGGCACGCGAGCCCATGCTTGATCCGGGCGGCGCTGATGTCGGGGAAGTTCGCGATCAACGCCAGGGCGGCGTCATCGTCGTCCAGGTGGGCCGGGGAATAGGTCAGGTAGAGGGTGCCGAGGTCGTGCTCGTACGGGCGGTGGGTCATGCCCGGTCGTCGACCCGTACGAGGCGCTGTAGGCGCGCATGGCAGAGATCAGGGAACGGTTCGAGCGGGAGTCGGCCGACGGCACCGTGACCATCCGCAAGGACGACGGCCTGTACTGGCACCTGGAATGCAGCACCCCAAGAGCCCGGCCTACTGGTTCGAGGTCATCACCTGGCCCGGCGCTCTCGCGATGAACGGCCACACCGGCAGCTACGTCTCCGCCCGCGACGACGACATGCTCGACTTCTTCCGCACCACCACCGC
>NZ_JZWV01000543.1 GCF_000966975.1 Streptomyces katrae
TCCGCACCACCACCGCCGGCGGACGCCTCGACCCGATCTACCTGGCGAGAAGATCGCTCCCAGCGGCCTCAAGGGCGTGACGGTCTACTCCGGGGAGCGGCTGCGCACCCACATCGCCGAGGCCGTCGCGGCGAAGGAGCCGGAGCCTGGCGACCTCGCCGAGATGGTCGACTGCGACCTCACGTCCCAGTACGCGCCCGCCGACCTCACCACCGAGGGCAGCGCCGAGGGCAGCGCGCTCGCTGCCGTCGGCGCCTTCGAGTACGACGGCTTCCGCTTCGACACCACCGGGTGGTGGTCACCGAGCTCGACGACTGGTTCCCGTACTCCTGCCACGCGCTGGCCTGGACGGTCGCACAGGTGCGACCAGCTCAAGACGCCGGTCCCCGTGTAAGCGCTGCCCGTCTCCCGCTTCCGGCCGGTCGGCTGGCCGGAAGCCGGAGACGGCGGTCTTCGTGAACGTGGGGGTGTGACCTGCGCGTATTCACCCGCTTCAGAGGTCAGACCCAGGTGTAGTTCGCGTCCGTGACGGCGTCCAGAGCGGCGCTGGCGACGGCGGCACGAGGGCTGGCGAGGGCGGCGAGGGCGGGGCCGATGGGCGGGAAGACCGGCAGTTCGGCGGTCTTGCGGTAGTCGATCCACTCGATCACGCCGACTTCGTGGCTTCCGTCGGGCAGCTCGTCCAGCTCCTGCTCGGCGAGCGTCGCGCGGACGTCGGGACTGATGTGGAAGCGGTAGATCAGGTGGAGCTTGCGCGGGGGCGGGGTGGGGCCGGGCCGGGTGACGCGCTGGTCGACGACCCACAGCAGGTCCCCGCCTTCTGCCAGCGTGGTGTCCAGTCGGAGTTCTTCGGCGAGTTCACGGGCGAGGGCGGCGTCGAGGTCTTCGCCGTCCTCGACGTTGCCGCCGGGCGGGGTGTAGTGGGTGGAGTCGGCGCGGTCGCGGCGGATGAGGGCGACGTCGTCGCCGCAGAACACCAGCGCCCCGGTCCGGATCTTGATCCGGGAGAACGGGGCGGGTGTCGGGGTGTTCGTCATGGCCGCCAGTATCTCGGCATGGCGCGGGCGCCGGGTGGGCGTTGCCCGACTTCACCCACCCGGCGCCGGACACCATGTT
>NZ_JZWV01000544.1 GCF_000966975.1 Streptomyces katrae
CCTGTCCG
Organism: Streptomyces katrae; assembly: GCF_000966975.1. Taxonomy (GTDB): domain Bacteria; phylum Actinomycetota; class Actinomycetes; order Streptomycetales; family Streptomycetaceae; genus Streptomyces; species Streptomyces katrae. The sequence goes on from NZ_JZWV01000544.1 coordinate 9, forward strand.
CTCGCGGTCGGTGAGGCCGCGGGGAGGCCCGGCAGCGCGAACGCCTTGCGGCCTTCCTTCACGCTGGTGTGCTTGATCCAGCCGTCCGGCAGCCGCAGGACGTGGCGCCGCAGCTGGCAGCCGGTGGCGCGCATCACCGGGGAGAGGTGGCAGGGGTCGGCGTGCCGGGCTCCAGGGAGCGCAGGACGTCGTCGCCGACCGTCGCGTGGTCGCCGCCGGTGGCGATGCACCGCTCCGGGTTGCCGACGCGGGTGTGCCGCCAGTCCTGCCGGGTGCCGATGATCTGCTCCGCCCAGTCCATCGCCGCCTCGACGTCACGGTCGTACTTCTCGGTGAAGCCCTCGTGGCAGCCCAGGAACTTGCCTTGCCGGCTGAGCTGCCAGCCGAAGACGCCGTCGGTGAGGTAGGTCGGGGTGAGGACGTAGCGCGGTAAGGCCATGGAGTCTCCCTGGTTCGGCCGACCCGGGCTGGCTCGGTGTCCGATGAACACCCCAGAAAGGCGAAATAGGGGGGCGCACGTACGGAATGGATTCCAATGGATCGCGACCCAATCTTGCCCTGGATTGCGCCATTTGGCCGGCTCAACGGATCGGATCTCCCGCGGGGTAAACGACCAATTTCGCCCCCCTGTTGAGAGGATTACCTCGGCGGAGCGCACTGCTGGTGGGGCCGCCCCGGTCCGCAGCAGTCCGGGGCAGCCCCACCGACCTTCAGTACCAAAAACGGCCCTCCTGCCAGGCGTCCCACGCCCAGACCGCCAGTGCACCGGCCGCTGCGCCGCCGGCAGCGGCCAGCGCCCAGGGCCAGCCGCCGAGGAAGCCCGCGGCGAGCACGCCGCCGAGCACGAACAGAGCCACCAGCCCGTAGAGCCGGAGGCCACTGCGCCGACCAGCCGACAGAGCGGGGGCGGGGCGGGGCGCGCCGACACGGCCGCCGATGTAGCCCCGTGCGTTGAGAGCGTGGACACGGGCGGTCGCCGGGCAGCAGCCGAGCTGCTCGGCGATCTCGTTGAAGCCCCACTCCTCGATGTAGCGGAGGTAGGCGACTTCCTGTCGGCGCTGTTGGGGCATCAGCTGGATGAGCCTGGTGACCTCTCGCGCGGCGATGAGGTCCTCGGTTGTGGCGGACGGGGCGATGCTGGTCCAGCTGACGGTTCCCTGTTCGGTGTGGGCCGCTGGATCCCCGTCGGCCCGCCGGTCGGCTGCGGAGGCGTGGCGGGCGAGGCGGCGCCGGGCCACGGTGTAGAGCCAGGCGCGGGGGACTCGGATGGTGTGCCAGGTGTGCAGGGCCTGCTCAAAGGTGTCCTGGACGAGCGCCTCGATGTCGACGTCCTGCTCGGTCAGTCCCCAGGCGATGGCCCGCCGGCGGACTGACCGGATCAGCGGACGGTGGTACAGCGTGTAGGCCGTCTCGAAGGACATCGTGGCCGTGGCGCCGCACTCGGCACAGCAGCTCTCGTCGATCACTGGGCGCCTCCGGCGGGCTTGCCGTCCTCGGCGCGCGGGGCGACCTTGGCCCGGGCCAGTTCGGCGCGGGCGCGCAGCAGCATGCTCTGGGCGAGGGCGTCGGCGACCTTCAGCACCGCGGGCGCGGTGCTGATCAGCATCAGCGTCACGGGATCCATCATGGCGGCGTACCTTCCAGTGCGTCCCGCCATCGGCGGATCCCGGTCAGGGCACCTCGGCGGATACCAGTTGGTGGCGCGCGCGGCCCAGGGCGTTTAGCGTCCAGGTCAAGATCTTTTCGAGCGTCAGGTCCTGGCCCGCAGGTTGCTCGACTCAGCCCGGGCACCCTGCGTACCGGCCCGCCTGAAGCCGCCTACGACCAATTCCATCCCCTGGGGCCACTGGATCAAGACGACGCGACTGTTCCCCCGCGACCTCGGGCAGGGTTCACCCGTCGCCGGACGGTCCGGCGGGGGAGAGGGAGAAACCTGATGAGCCAAGATCTGAACGCCGAGCTGTCCCGCATCTATGAACGCTGCATCGAGCAGGTACGCGCGATCGCGGCGCTCGACCCGACCAAGCCCGTCGAGGGATGGGACCAGTACACCTGCACGGCCGCCAAGGAGTTCGCGTCGGACGTCGAGATGGCGTGGATCGGGGCTCACCCCGAGCACGAGGTGCGCGACACGTACTGGGCAATCATGGGCGGCGTTCCGATCGAGCATGAAGACGTCCTCGCGGACTCGCCTACGCGCTACATCACGTACGGGCTGACGTCCTTCGCCCGTGTCCTGCAGTGCATCGAGGCCATGCGCGTCGGCCGATTCGACCCGCACGTGCCGGGCGGCATCATCCGAAACGACGAGGACTGAACCAACCGGGGCCGGCACTCAGCTCCACGGCTTGCCCAGGAAGGACAGCGTCAGCGGTCCAGCAGACCGAGCTTGCTGTCAGGCCGACACAGCGGGCACGCCAGAACGGAGGGAGCCGTCGTCCAGCTGCGGAGGTAGCGGCAGGAGCGGGTCGGGGCCGGGCACCGTCTACGCCGCCTCGGCCGTGGCGGGCTCGCCGGCAGGCTCGTCTGCCGGTCGAGTCTGCTTCTTCAGGTCCATCCGGGCGGCGACCCGCTTCTCCACCGGGACGGTAGCCCAGTAGGGGTGTTCTCCGACGGCGATGGCCAGCTCGCCGAGCTCGCTCTGGATTCGGTTGACGGTCTCCTTCTCCTCCGTGCTCCAGCCCGGGCTGTCGGGAACATCGCCCCGGTGGGGGTAGCGCTCACCGCGCGCCCAGCCCGCCATGGGCTCCACGCTCCACGGCAGGGCCGCGAGGAGGGCGCGGTGCTCGGCGTAGGCGCGGTACAGGCGCTCCTGCAGCTTGAGCAGGTCGTCCGGGAAGGATCCGGCGCCGGAGTCAGCCCCTCCGCTATCGTAACTCTGTTCGAGTCATGGATGGAATCCGGCGCTCCGCTCAGTCACCCATGCAGCCCGATCCGGCCGTCCGGGGAGCCGCACCGTGGCGGCCCCGGTGGGAGGCTGGGAGGGGAGGGGCACGCGAGCGGAGGTGGCGGTGCGTCCCATCTGGTCCGGAGCGATCTCCTTCGGTCTGGTCACTTCTCTGAACGAGCGAGCATCGGCCTTGGGCGTCGCCTGGACGCCTAGAACTCGATCGCCAATCGCCAGGATCCTCGGCGTCAGCCGGGCACCCTTGCAACCACATTCCTGACTGGCAGGAACTTCGCGCCTCTCGCCGCATCCTGGGGCAGCTCACCACCGGCTGCTTGTTCCATATCCCCGTTGTCGCAGGTAGGGGCCCGATTCCAGCCGCGAGACGCGTTCGGGGAGCGGTCACGGTGACCGCTCCCCGAACGGAAGCCTTGGTGTCGATGAGCCTGCTGTGCAAGGTGCGCCGTTCCCCGCCACCAACCGGTCCCGGACTCCGCATTGACGGCCGCGAATGCGGCTGGGAGGGCTCTACTCCGAGGGTAGCGCCGCCGGCCTCGACCAGGGATGGAGCAGGCGCTCAGTCTGCCAATCACCCCTTAGAGGTCCTAACAAAGGCGTTGGACGTGGCGGTGGGTGATGAGGCAGGTGGCGAGGCCGAGGAAGGCCTCATGGATGTCGTCTCGACGTTCCCATCGGATGCGGAGTCGGCGGAAGCCGTGCAACCAGGCGATGGTTCGTTCCACGACCCACCGGTGGACGCCGAGGCCGGACCCGTGCGGGATTCCTCGGCGGGCGATCACGGGTTTGACCCCGGTCGCCCAGACCAGGCGCCTGTACTTGTCGTGGTCGTAGCCGCGGTCGGCCAGGAGTGTGTCGGGCCGTCTGCGTGGCCGGCCGACGAGGCCGGTGACCGGCGGGATCTTCCGCAGCAGTGGCATCAGTTGGGTGACGTCGTTGCGGTTCCCGCCGGTCAGTGACACGGCGAGTGGGACGCCCTGTCCGTCGACGATCAGGTGGTGCTTGCTGCCCGACCGTGCACGGTCGACCGGGCTGGGACCGCTTTTGGGCCCCGCCGAGCGGCCCGGACGTGGGAGGAGTCGATCACCGCCCGCGACCAGTCCAGCTTCTTCGCGACCCGCAGCTTCTTCAGCAGCATCAGGTGCAGCTGGTCCCAAACGCCCGCCTCGTTCCACGCGGCCAGACGCCTCCAGCAGGTCATGCCCGAGCCGAAGCCCAGCTCCTGCGGCAGGTACTCCCACTGAATCCCGGTATGCAGGACAAACAGGATCCCGCAGAGCGCCTGCCGGTCCGGCACCCGCGGGCGCCCCTCCGCCCGCTTCGGTGCCGGCTCGGGCAACAACGGCTCGATCAGCGACCACAGTTCATCCGACACGATCCACGGCCTCGACTGACGCTTCCCCACAGCCAGGCCAACGACCACCCGGGGCCGAAAGTCACATGATCAACGGCTTCTGTTAGGACCTCTTAACGTCATACCGCTGTTCTTTGGTGTTCTGTCACCGGGACTCCCCGCCTCAATAGATCGCAACCTTTCCGTCCCCCTGCTACTTGAACTCGACGCTCCCATCCGCGGACCAGAGGGAATTGCCGACCAGCAACCATTCATCATTGCCGAGAGTGCTGTGGTTGGTGGAACTCGCGGCCGCGTCGGGGGCGGGTTCCGCTGCCATGGCCGGCGTGGCGGCAGCCGCGGCAGCAGCACCAGCGACAAGGGCTGTGGTCACAATGCGCTTGATCATGCCCTGATGAACGACCCTGCCCCGGAAGGTGTCACGGCTGCCACCAGGGTGACCTTGAAGAGGGTCCGGACCCGCCTTGCGCGTCTCCCGGTGCCGGGGGCTGCGCCTGCGGTGTAGGCAGGTCATCAGCCGCCCTTGTCTGCCGAAAGGGCGTCGGCGAGCTCGTCGTGGCTCATGCCGGACCGGCCGCGGATGCCGGCCTTGGTGGCCTTCTCATACAGCTCGGCCTTGGTCAGCGACTGCGGCGCCCGACCGCCCGGGTAGCGGTTCGCGCGGACCGCGATCTGGCTCTAGCGGTCGACCCTCGGAGTGAACAGCCGGCCCGTCTCGAAAGGCTCCTCCGGCAGCGGCGTCAGCAGCGGCCGCTCGACCTCGAAATACTCGTCGATGGTCCACTGCCGCGAACCGAGCCGGCGCCGCCTGTCGTGAAGGTCCCACTGGTCGACGAGTTCGTTCAGCTCGGCCAGCGAGTCGACCTCGGGCACCGGAGTGAAGTGGTTGCGGCGGAAGCGACGCGGGTGGAACCGACCGAAGACCATCAGAGGTCCGAACGAACCGTGAGAGGTTCCCACGGTGCCTTTGCCTGAAAGAGGGGTCGCGGCATAGCAGGCAGATACCGCCACCAGCGAAGATGCCCGTCATGACCACGGATCAGACCCTCCATCCCCTCCAGCGGCCGCACCCGGCACCTGTGGTGTTCGGCGCGGGAGCGGCCATCGGCACCCTGGGCGGGATGATCGGACTGGGCGGCGCCGAATTCCGCCTGCCGCTGCTGATCGGCCTCTTCGGCTTCGCCGCGCTCTCGGCCGTCATCCTGAACAAGGCGATGAGCCTCGTCGTGGTCCTGGTCGCGCTGCCCGCCCGCCTCGCCGCGGTCCCGGCCGGCGAGGTCGCCGCCCGCTGGCCCGTCGCGGTCAACCTGCTGGCCGGCAGCCTCCTCGGCGCCTGGGCCGGAGCATCCTGGGCAGTCCGCATGCGCAGCACCACCCTCTACAGGGTGCTGGCCGTCCTGATGGTCCTCATGGCCGCCGCCCTGGTCCTCACCCACGTCACCACTCTGGACACCCTCGCGCTGCCTCTCTGGGCCCAGATCCCCGCCGGCGTTGCGGCGGGACTCGGCATCGGGGTCGTCGCCGCAATCATGGGAGTCGCCGGAGGCGAGCTGCTCATCCCGACGATCGTGTTGCTGTTCGGCGAGGACATCAAGACTGCCGGAAGCCTCTCCCTGCTGGTCTCCCTGCCGACCATGCTGGTCGCCTTCGCCCGCTACAGCCGCGACGGCAGCTTCGCCGTCCTCGGCGCCAACCTCCGCTTCACCGCAACCATGGCCGCCGGCTCCATCGCCGGGGCGGTCCTTGGCGGACTACTCCTCGGCGTGTTCCCGGACCTGGTCCTCATCCCCGCGCTGGCCGTGATCCTGCTCATCTCAGCGGTCAAGCTCGCCCGCCACCACTGACTCCAGCAGCGTTGAGCACCCCGCCTCAACACCGTGATCAATCGCGCCGGGATTTTCTGTACCTGGAAGACCGGCGGTCTTCCCGCCCAGCCTGGCTACGGTCTTCCACGACATGGGGCGCCGGGCACCCTGGCTGCCGGCGAGACCTTCGCGGAAGCCCGCGAGGCTGACGCGCAGGGCCTTGCGGTCACGGGTTCGCCACAGGGCGATGAGTAGCCACGTGGCGATGTTGAGCGGGACGCGGTTGCGGGCGCTGAGCCTGCAGAAGGTGTCGTGCCGTGCCGGATCGGTGGCCGGGACGTATCGGCCGTGTCCGCCGAGGTCCCAGAGCCTCCAGGCGGGCTCCACCGCTTCGTGGAAGAGAGAAGTGCCCCGGCCATCCGCCGGCGCGCTCGTAGGTGTCGCGGCGGACCATCACCACGCCTTCGGCCATCACGGTGCGAGGTGGGGGTCCTTGCGGAACTCAGCGACCGGCCGCGCGAGGGTGTCGGGGGCAGGGAGCAGGGCGTCGTCGTCGAGGAAGATCAGGTACTCCCCCTTGGCGTCGGCGGCGCCGATGTTGCGGCCTTCGGGGATGCCCACGTTCTCGGGGAGGTCGATGGTGCGGACGCCTTCAGGGACCTGTTCGGGGACGCAGCCGTTTCCGATCACGACGATGTCGAGGTCGACCTCCTCCTGGGCGAGGAGGGAGGCCATCGCGCGGGGGAAGTCCTCGGGACGGTCGTTCATCGTCACGACGACGGCACCGATCGTGGGACGTCGTGTTGCGCCTGTGCTCACAGAAGTGCCCTCCCTCTCACGTTCTGCACGTGGCCCACAACCCTGGTGGGTGGTGTCGTTGGCGGATGCCGCGCCGGAGGTGGCGAACGCCGTCACGGCGACCTCCGGTGAGACGTGCAGGGCGTCTGCGACAGCTGGTGCCACCGCCAGGAGCCGGCGGCGTGCACCTGCGGGTAGGCGCTGACCGCGTACACAGCTGCGGGCGGTGAAGACACCCGCAGCCTGGTGACGGGTGAACTTCCGCGATGTTCTCGCGGGGTCCAGCTGGTGCCTGTCCGGACCGGGGTGGCGGTGGAGGTCGGCCTGGCCCATGACGCACTGTTCTGCCACGGCGCGTTCGGCGCTTGAGCGGCCGAGTGCGTCCAGGACCGATGCCCTCTACAAGCGAGGCTCTAGGCTGTCGTACCGTGAACGACGAGGCGGACGATCCGACAATAATCAGTGAGCCCAAGTACATCGCACGCGATGACGTCCTCCAGCGCGCCGTGGCCGGTGACATCATCCATCTGCGGGAGCTGGGGTCGTACCTCACCACCCGCTACGCGGCCGCCGCCCACGCCGCCCGGATACACGGAACCGACCTCTCCCTACCTCCAGCTCCTGGGCGAACAGGAAGCCGCCAGCGGATCCATGGGGCTCGAACTGCCGCTCATGGCGACGATGCTCGCCCAGCACCAGCAGGCGGCAGTCCTCGCGCGGACGGTGTTCGCCGACGCCCCCGAGGAGCACTGGCTCCGCGAGCTGCGGACCTGCCTGTTCCACGAGTTGCTGTTGCGCGGTGTGGACCCGGACGAGTTCCCGGCCCTGCGCCCCAGCGGGCTGCATCCCCTGTCCTGGCTCCCCGACCGCCGCCGCCCCCTGGAGACCGAACCCGACTTCACGCGCCATTCCGTGCACGGCTCGTCCAGCGGAGTGAAGAGCGGCCTGCCGGGGCACGGCCGTATGGATCCGCCAACCCCCCGGCCGAGCGGCAGATCACCGCTGATCAACTCCGTGACGGTGGACGAGCACGAGCTCATCGTCACCGCCGCCGAAGGGAACTGGGGCTACGCCGAGGCCTGGGTCTTCCGGCCCGACCAGCCCATTGCCCCAGCCCAGGTGCCCGACCTGCTCCCCACCCTGCCGATGGAGTGCGTCGCGGACCTCGGCCCCGCCGGCCGCTACGAGATAGCCGCCCGCCCCGTGGGCGACATCTGGTCCCTGCTCTTCGCCACCGCTTCCATGGGGGGCTTCTACAACTCCGGCAGGTACGGGGCCTGGGGCCGGCTGCAGGCATGGCGCTCACTCGCGGGCCTGTGCGGCCTCCCGTTCCACGCGAGCGCGGGCGAGGTGGAACACCTCGCCGAGCAGTACACCTGGTTCCACTTCCAGACCGACTCCGAGTTCTTCCACAACGACGGCGACGACTACGGCATCGCGGCCCTCTCCCCGGACGGGCTGCGCCTCGCCGTCCTGGCGGCCACGGACACCGACTAGTGACCTGAGTCAGAGATTCGTCGGCAGTAGGCGGCGACTTTGTCGAGGATCTCGTCGGCGGTCTTCGTCCAGATGAACGGCCTGGGGTTCTCGTTCCAGTCGGCGAGCCAGGCCCGGATGTCGCGTTCGAGGGCCCGGACCGAGCGGTGGACGCCGCGCTTGAGCTTCTTCTGAGTCAGCTCGGCGAACCACCGCTCGACGAGGTTCAGCCAGGACGCGCTGGTCGGCGTGAAGTGCAGATGGAACCGTGGGTGGGCCAGCAGCCACCGCTTGATGTCGGGCGTCTTGTGGGTCGCGTAGTTGTCCAGGATCAGATGCACCTGCAGATCAGCCGGGACTTCCTTGTCCAGCTTCGCGAGGAACTTCTTGAACTCCGCCGCTCGGTGGCGGCGGTGGAGAGAGCCGATGACCTTGCCGGTGGCGACCTCGAGGGCGGCGAAGAGGGTGGTGGTGCCGGCCCGGACATAGTCGTGGCTGCGGCGTTCGGGGACGCCGGGCACCATCGGCAGGACCGGCTGGGACCGGTCCAGGGCCTGAATCTGCGACTTCTCGTCCACACAAAGGACCAGGGCCTTCTCCGGCGGGTCGAGATACAGACCGACGACGTCGCGGACCTTGTCGATGAACAGCGGGTCCGTGGACAGCTTGAACGTCTGCGACCGGTGCGGCGCCAGGGCGAACGCCCGCCAGATCCGCGAGATGCTCGACTGCGACATCCCCGTGGCCGCGGCCATCGACCTGGTCGACCAGTGGGTCGCGTTCTTCGGTGTCTCCTCAAGCGTCTTGACGATGACCCGCTCGACGTCAGCGTCGGTGATCTTCCGTGGGACACCCGGCCGCGGGTCATCACACAAGCCGTCCAGGCCCCGCTCGATGAAGCGACGCCGCCAGGTGCGGACCGTGTCCGGAGCGATCCGCAGCCGCCGCGACACCTCCATGACCGAGTGGCCTTCGGCGCACTCCAACACGATCCGCGACCGCTGGGCCAGAGCCTGAGCCGTCGTCCGACGACGTAACCAACCCTCCAGCACCGCCCGCTGGGCATCAGTGACCGACAACGGCGGAATCTTCGGACCCGGACGACTCATGCCCGACTAACGACGAATCTCTGACTCAGGTCACTAGTAGGGCTTTGTTAGTTGGTGTCGTAGGGCTGCTATGGGGTGGTCTGTCGGCAGTTGGGGCAGGTTCCGGTCCAGGTGGCGATGAGGTGTTGGAGGAGGTCCAGGGCCTGGTAGAGGGTCAGGCCCTGGCAGGGGCTGTTGGGCTGCTCCGCTGTTCGGTCAGGAACAGGTGGGCGGCGGTGACGAGGGTGACGTGCCGGTGCCAGCCGGTGAACGAGTGGCCCTCGACGTGGTCCAGGCCCAGAGCGGATTTCAGCTCGCGGTAGTCGTGCTCGATCCGCCAGCGGGACTTCGCCAGACGGACCAGGTCCTCGGCGGGGATGTCATCGGGCAGGTTCGAGATCCAGTATTTGACCGGCTCGTCGTGTCCCTCCGGCCACTGGGCGATCAGCCAGCACGCCGGGATCGTGCCGTCGGCGGCGGGTTTGGGCCGCCGACCGGCGAGGCGGACGCGCAGGAGCACAAAGTGCGAGCTCGGCGCGGCCTTGGAGCCCTTGCGCCAGGTCAGCGTCACTCCCCGGTCCCGACCCGCGGCCATCACGTGTTCGCGTAAGGAGAGTGGGCGGGTGCGGTAACGCGGCAGCGGACGCGGCCCGAGCCCGCCGTATGCGGGCTGGTGCGGTTCCGCGTCCTGCCCGTGCGCGGTCATCTCGGCTTTCGCCTGGAGGACCTAGGCCAGTCCGCGTTCTTCCAGGCCGTGGCGGAAGGCAGCGTTCGCGCCGTATCCGGTGTCCGTGACCAGCGTGGCGGGCCTCAGTCCGGTCCCTGCGAGTTCGTCGAGCATGTCCGAGGCCGGCTGCCACTTGGGACGGTGGTGTTCGGTTTCGGGGATGCGGCATGCCGTGCGCCGCCCGGCGGCCTCGGCCCTGTCCCAGCTCTGGGGCAGGCAAAGGCGCCAGGACAGCGGGCACGAGGCGGTGTCGGAGGCGGCGTGGACGCTGACGCCGATCTGGCAGTTGCCGACCTTGCCCAGGGTGCCCGAGTACTGGCGGGCCACCCCGGGCGAAGCGGTGCCGTCCTTGGGGAAGCCAGTGTCGTCCACCACCCACACCTGCGGACGCATCACCTGCACGGCCCGCCATGCCAGCCGGGCCCGCACCTGATCGACCGGCCAGGTCGACGAGGTCATGAACTGCTGCAACTGCTGGTGATCGACACCCAGACGCTCCGCCATCGGCTGCATCGACTTCCGCCGGCCCTCCAGCAGCAGACCCCGCAGATACAGGCTGCCCTTGGCCCGCTGGTCCCGCCGGACCAGCGGCGCGAACACCTCGGAGGCGAACAACTCCAACCGAACCCGACACGCAGCAAGCTCACCCGCCCTCGTACAAGCAGCGAACTACCGAATACCAACCGTGACAAGACCAGCTAACAAAGCACTACTAGACCACGCCCCGCAGCAGCTCTCCCTCGACGCCGGCGACAACCGCGCGCGAGCCGTCGAAGCCGTCGCCGACCGTCTGCCCGCTACGGCCCCGGCGCACCGCGACCCGCCACCCTCGCCACCACCAAACGGACCAGCAAGGGAATGCCCGGCGCCGAAACGTTCCTGCCAGCACTGCCAACACCCGGAAGGAACCACCCATGACTACGCCCGTGGCCCCCACCCCCGCGGCCGCCCTCCCCTGCGCCCCCTCCCAGATCGGGTCGTATGCGAAGTGCAGACAGCGCCCAGAGGGTCCTCCAAGAAGAGCCCCAGGTACCGGACCGTGCGTGTCTGCAGCGCGAAGCCCAGACGGTTGTGACTACCGCGCGGCCTGCTCATCCGTCAGAAACTCATCGGCACGCGGCGGACCGTACCCGCCTGCCGGTCACCTCGGCCTCTGGTCCGCCCTCGCCCCGCTCCTCCCGGGCCAGTGCGTCCTCGAAGATCAAGGGCGCGACAGCAGACGGCTTCTGGGCCGGCACGACGTACCACCTCACGGTGGTGCCCGCTGACCCAGGCGACAGGGCGAACGGGAGCCTTCCGGTTTCGCTACCCGAACGGCGGTTTTCTTCCGATATGTCCCTGTCCTAGCCTCCTGTCGAGCCGTAGGAGCCGTAGGAGCCGCAGGAGGCACCCGGATCGGAGAAGTCATGCACGGCTGGAGCACCCGTCGCCGCCATCGACCGAGCGGCGCCGCTCTCGCGGGCGTACTGCTCTGCGCGGCGGCGGCCACACTGCTGACAGGCTGTTCCGGTGGCGGCTCGTCACCCGAGCCGGACGATTCGCCGGAGGTGACCGCGACTCCCTCGGGGAACGAACACGAGACGGACGAGCAGCGACGCGAGCGGGAGCGAAAGGAACGGGAGAAGGACAAGGGTGGCTTCAGCCGTGCAGGGCGCCTGTCCGACGGCTTCTCCGGGCACTGGCCGGATCTCTTCATCAAGACCGTGGAGAACCCGTCGGCCGAGACCTACACGGGTACGGTCACCGTCACGGACTGCACCCCCGACGAGCCGGAAAGGCCGGCCAGCCCGGCGAGCCAGTCGGTCACGGTGGCCCCGGGCGACTCGGCCGAAGCCTCCTTCAGTCTCCCCTCGGACGTACCGGCCGACCACCCACGTCTGATCTGCTCGACCCTGAGCAACGGCGGCGGCGTAACCGACGAGGGCACGGACACGATCGACCTCGGGGGCGGCGTGTCGCCGAGCCCGGACTCCAGCCCACCGGAGCCGAACCCGAACCCCGACTCCACCCCGCCCGACACCGACTCCTCCGAAGACGTCGGCTGAGCCCGCCCGCGCGAAGGGGACCGCATGGCCGAAGGGGATGTCGGCACCGGAATCCGCCCCTGGCGGAACTGGGTGGTCACGCTCGCCACCCTGGTGGCCCCCACCACCTTCATCGGCGCCCTGCTGCTCTACTTCGGCTATGCCTACACCGACGCCCTCTACGAGCACTTCGGCGTTGACGCCGCCACCCTCGGCTTCTCCACCCAGGACTACGCCCTGCGCAGCGCCGGCGCGCTGTACATCCCCGCCGGCACGGCGCTCACCGTCGCCCTGGCCGGCGTCCTCGTCTACTACGCGGCACGCACCGTGGGAAGCCGCGGAACCCCGGGGCCGCCATGGCTGCGCTTGACGCCCTATCTGCTCTCCGCCGGCGGCGCGGTCCTCTTCGTCGTCGGCATGCTCGGCGGCTTCGGCGCGTGGGAGGCCGGAGCGATGGACACCCCGCTGCTCCTTGGCAGCGGCCTGGTGCTGATCGTGTACGGCCGGGTCCTCGCCTTCAGGCTCGCCGACGCCGCCTATCCGGTGGCCCGCGAACGGCTGGCGCTCGCCCTCGTTGTCGCGCTGGTCGGCCTGTGCTCGTTCTGGGCGGCCCACGCCTACGCGAAGGAACACGGCGACGACGACGCCCGCTACCTGGCCCACCACCTGTGGCTGCGCCCCGCCGTGACCCTCGACACGGTCGAGCGCCTCTACTTCCCACCGGGCCAGGTCCGCGAGACCCGCCTCCCCCCGTCCGGCACGCCCCAGCGTTTCCGCTTCCGCTACGAGGGCCTCCGGCTCCTCGCGGAGGCGAACGGCCGGATGTTCCTCATCCCGGAGGACTGGGCGACGAGGGGCGGCAGCGTCCTGATCGTCCCGGCGAACGACACGGTCCGCGTCGCCCTCAGCCCGGGCTGAAGCGCACGCGGGATCCCAGGCTGCGTCCGCGTGACGACCCAGTGGCCCGTATCTTCGACGGGCACCCGACCGGGCTCGCCGAACTCCACGGTCGGCGAGTCATCGTCTGCTCCGGCGGGCCCGCCCAAGGAACTGCGCAGCCCGCCAGCCGGTCGCTGTGCCGGGGCCGCCTGGTCGCCGCGGCAGCCGGCAGGACCGGCCCGCATCTTGGGTGCCCTGGGCCGTGGCCGCGGCGTTGAAGGGATGTGAGTGACCATCACCAGGCGGCTCACGCCCACCATCGGCGCACAGCACCACGGCAGCGAAAGGACGTTTCCGCGTCCGGGGCTGGAGCCGATCTTCACGGAGCTCGCCCGGCAGTGTCCGGCGATCACCGGAGCAAGCGACCTGCCAGACGTTGATGATCAAGCCCGATGTCAAGGAACGAGCTGTTCCCCTCAGGCGGACGGCCGGCGTCGGCGTCGGTGCCTGCCGGTTCCGATGATCAGCCCGCCCCCGGCGGCGGTCACCAGCGCGGCGATACCGAGCAGCCGGCCGGTGTCCCGGGCGTCGGCCCCGGTCTCGGCAAGCCGGCCCTTGCCGCCCGGAATGTGCACGGGGACGACGACCTCGCTCCCGCCGTTCGGGCCTGCGGGGGCGCCGCCCGGGGCATGGGCGTCCCCGTTTCCGTTCCCCCGGTCGGGGTCGTTCCCGGGGCCCCGCCCTTCCTCAGGGTCTTCGCCGTTCCCCGGGTCCCCCGGGTCTTCGCCGTTCTCCGGCTCTTCGCCGCCTTCGGCCGGAGCGACGATCTTCGACCAGGCATAGGC
>NZ_JZWV01000545.1 GCF_000966975.1 Streptomyces katrae
GCCCCACCCGTACCGACCCGTCCCACCCGTCCTGGCCGGTTCGCGCCCTTTGCACGACGCGCCGGACTGTCGACCCTCACGGTATGGGGGACTACCAGGACGAACCGCCCCGGCTGCGCGCCGGGCAGCCGCACTGCCCGCACTGCGGCCTGCCGGTGGACCGGACGGCCACGGACGAGCACGACTGGGTGCTCCTGGAGCCGGACATGACACCTCTGGCCCACGTCGTGCCACCGCAGCACCGCTGGATCACCCGCTCCGACGGCCGCGTGACGGTCTACGCCGTCAGCCCGCCGGACCCGACACAGCGGTGCCGCATAGAACACCGCCTCGCCTGCGCGGCCCAGCCCCTCCCCGACCTCTGGCCCTGGCTCACCACCCTCCGCACCGAAAACCACCGCCGCGCGCGGCGCCGGGCGGAACCCGCCCAGGACTGGCCCGACGCCGGCTAGCCGGGATCAGACCAGGGCGCCGCCCTGGAACTGCATCCCCGAGTCATCGGGAACGTCCGCCCGCTTCCCCGTAGGAGCGGGATTGGGGGGCGGGAATCCCCCGTCCGCCGACCCGCAGGGCGCCACGAAGCACTCCACGACGTGGTGGGAGGGGTTCCCGTGGGGATGCCCGTCCTTGCCGCCCCAGGGCCCGCCCCCGTCGGTCGAGCCGCCGTCCGCCGGGCCGCAGGGCGCCTTGATGCACTGCCGCTGGTGATCGGCCACGGCGATGTGCGGCGTCCCGTGGACGGCGGCGAACGCGGCGACGTTCAGCACCGTGCTCCCGGCGGCCACGATGGTCGAGGCGGCGAAAACGAAGAGACGGCGGGTCCAGGAGGTCTGCTGGGTCATCGGAATCTCCTCCGGTCGATACGGCCCGGCCGGAGGTTCCTTCCCCTCACGACCACCCCTCCAGTAGGCCCCGCCCCCCACCCGACGTCAGGCCCCGGATTCACGTACCTTGACGCGCGACGGGGACACGGGGTACACGCGGCCGCATCCCGGACTCCCGTCCGGCTCTGCGGACGGCGCCACCACCGTCGAGCCGGATTGGCCTGCCGCCCTGAAGTCCTCGGAAACCACTGCTGGTTAGGGTGAAGCCAAGCAGGCCGCGCGGCAGCGTTGGAGGGGACCCATGGCCACAAGGGCCGGTGAACGAAGTGACCCCGGCCGTCATGCCCGGGACGGTGGCGGGGAGATCGACCGATGAGGGCTCCGGTGGCGCCGGCCGGACCTGGGGAGCGTGACCGGTCTCGGCGGCGCCTTGCCGTCGGGGCCCGGGTGTTCTCGGGCGTATGCGTTCTCGGGGTGCTCGGCACGGTCCTGATGGTCATGTACGGGGTGCGATACCCCGGCGCAGACCAGAAGGAGTGCTGTTGGGAGCAGGACGCCACCCCTGAGTGGGCGGCGTCCGTGACCGGACTCCGGGTGCCCGACACGGCCGTCGACCGGCGGGCGGGCCTCCACAGCAACATGCAGTACGACGTGGTCCTGCTCGCGTTCACCGTGCGGACCGAAGAGGCCGACAAGTTCCTGGAACCGCTTCGTCGACAGGGCACCCAGATGGCCCACAACCGGCACCCGGAAGCCCCGGGATACACCCGCGGCGACGGCTTCAGCCACCTCGGCCTTCCCGAGCCCGAGACCCTCGTCGACGGCATGCGCATCACCAGTGTCTGCCCCGGCGAGACGAAGACACCCGAAAGCGGCGCACTCCGGCTGTGCGCGAAGATCCAGGCGCACGAGTTCCAGCCGGGCACCACGCGCATCTACGTCCGGGCCGACAGCGACGCGACCATCGAGAAGCCGGCCTGACCCCGAGCGGTTGGCCGCACATACGCCAAGACCCCGTCCTCAGCGTTGCCGCTGATGGCGGGGTCTTCGGGCACTTCATGCGAAGTGCCCCCGGCAGGATTCGAACCTGCGCACACGGCTCCGGAGGCCGTTGCTCTATCCCCTGAGCTACGGGGGCGTGTCGTTCGCGTTGCGGCGACGGGTTGAACACTACCAGCTCCGACGGGGTGATCAGGAACCGTTTTGAGCGGGAGGGAGGAGGTCGGTCGCCCGGAGGGGGTGGAAGTGGCAAAAACCCGGACGCGGGGGCTTAGGGCGACCTACCCTCGAGTTGTGCCAGGCGCCTCGGGCCGGGTGCTTGTTGTCGACGACAACAAGGTCATCCGGCAGCTGATCAAGGTCAATCTCGAGCTGGAGGGCTTCGAGGTCGTGACCGCGAACGATGGTGCCGAGTGCCTGGACGTCGTCCACCGCGTGTGTCCCGACGCGATCACCCTTGATGTGGTCATGCCGCGACTGGACGGGTTCGGGGCCGCCGCGCAGCTGCGGGCCGACCCGCGGACGCGGCACGTGCCCGTGGCGATCGTCAGTGCCTGTACGCAGCACGAGGTCGAGGCGGCGATCGCCGCCGGGGTGGACGCCTTTCTCGCCAAGCCCTTCGAGCCCGCCGAGCTGGTGCGGGTCGTGCGGCGGCGGCTCGTGGAGCGGAAGGACCGGCGGGAGCGGAAGGGCGCGCCGGCCGGTAGAGGGGTGTAAGGGGAGAGGGGTGTAGGGGGAGAGGGCTGCGTCGTAGCCGGGTGGGGTTGCGGTGGGTGGGGATTCCACATGGCGAAACCCGATGCATGGGGGCCCGGCTTCTCGCCTAGGCTGGGTTCCGTGATCCCCGCCGACCTCTCTCATGCCGTCGTACACGCCGTACGCCGCGCCGTCGAGGCCGGGGAGCTGGGCGGGCCCGTGCCCGCGCGGGTGGTCGTCGAGCGGACCCGGCCCGGAGGGGTGGGGGAGTACGCCAGTCCCGTCGCCCTGAGGATGGGCAGGGGGGCCGAGGGGGCCCTCGTGCTCGCGAAGGCGCTCGCCCTTGAGCCCGGCATCGCGACCGTCGAGGTCACCGGGCCCGGGTTCCTGAACTTCACCCTCGCCCCCCTCTCCGCCGCCGAGCTCGTAAGGGACGTGGCCGGGCGAGCCGGGCGGTACGGGTGTCTCCCCGTCGCCCCGCAGCCCGCCGCCGGGACGCGCCGGGAGGACGTGCGGGGTGCCGTCGTGCGGGGTGCCGTCGTGCGGATCCGGGAGGGGCAGGGGCTCCCGGGGGAGGGCGAAGGGCTGAGTGTCGCGCCCGTCGCCCGGCGGGACGGGGACGTGGTCGCGCGGTACGGGGCCGCGGCCGCCGTCTGGGCCATGGTCGTCGTGCCGGCGCGGGAGACGCCCGTGTTCGGTGACGGGCTGCTCGTGCAAGGCGAGGAGAACGAGGTCTTCCGGGTGCGCTACGCGCACGCCCGCGCCCGGGCGCTGACGCGGAACGCCGCCGACCTCGGGTTCCGCGGCGAACCCGGTGACGTCGACGCGCCCGCCCTGCTGCGCGCCCTCGCCGATCACCCCCTCGCCCTCGAAGCCGCCGCCCACCACCGGGCGCCCGAGCGGCTCGCGCGGCACCTGGTCGTCGTCGCCGACGCGCTGCTCGACTTCCAGCACCAGGTCCTGCCCCTCGGGGACGAGAAACCCTCGGCCGCCCACCGTGCCCGGCTGGCTCTCGCCGAAGCCGCCGGGGCGGTGCTGGCCGGCGGCCTCGCCCTCCTCGGCATAGACGCCCCCCATTTCTTGTGAACCGCGAAGAGAGATACCGATGAGCCGTTCCGCGCACCCCGCCGGGCCCCGCCACGCCGACGTCCTGCCCGAGGGCCACTACGCCCCGCCGCCCGCCGACCTGAACGCGCTGGACGAGAAGGTCTGGTCGCGGACCGTCACCCGGAACGCGGACGGGGTCGTGACCGTCGGCGGGATCGAAGTGACCCGGCTCGCCGAGGAGTTCGGGACGCCGGGCTACTTCCTCGACGAGGAGGACTTCCGGGCCCGCTGCCGTGCCTGGGCGCACGCCTTCGGCAAGGACGCGGACGTGTTCTACGCCGGCAAGGCGTTCCTCTCCAAGGCGGTCGTGAAGTGGCTGAAGGAGGAGGGGCTCAACCTCGACGTGTGCTCGGGCGGGGAGCTGGCCACCGCGCTCGCCGCCGAGATGCCGGCCGAGCGGATCGCCTTCCACGGGAACAACAAGTCGGAGAGTGAGATCCGGCGTGCGGTCTCCGCCGGTGTGGGACGGATCGTGCTCGACTCGTTCCAGGAGATCGCCCGGGTCGCGCACATCGCCGGTGAGCTGGGTGTGCGGCAGCCCGTGCAGATCCGGGTGACCGTGGGCGTGGAAGCGCACACCCACGAGTTCATCGCGACCGCCCACGAGGACCAGAAGTTCGGTATCGCCGTCGCCGACGGGTCCGCCGCCGAAGCCGTGCGGCGGGCGCTCGGGCACGAGAGCCTCGAGCTGCTCGGCGTCCACTCCCACATCGGCTCGCAGATCTTCGACATGGCCGGCTTCGAGGTCTCCGCGAAGCGGGTCGTGCAGCTGCTGGCCGCCGTCCGCGACGAGCACGGGGTCGAGCTGCCCGAGATCGACCTCGGCGGCGGGCTCGGTATCGCCTACACGTCCGCCGACGACCCGCGCGAGCCCCACGAGATCGCCAAGTCGCTCACCGAGATCGTCGCGCGGGAGTGCGAGGGCGCGGGGCTGAAGGCTCCGCGGATCTCCGTCGAGCCCGGCCGCGCCATCGTGGGGCCGACCGCCTTCACGCTCTACGAGGTCGGCACGATCAAGCCGCTGGAGGGGCTGCGCACGTACGTCTCCGTCGACGGGGGCATGTCCGACAACATCCGGACGGCCCTGTACGACGCCGAGTACGCCGTCACCCTCGTCTCCCGCGTCTCCGACGCGGAGCCCATGCTCGTCCGCGTCGTCGGCAAGCACTGCGAGAGCGGCGACATCGTCGTCCGGGACGCCTTCCTCCCCGCCGACCTGGCCCCCGGCGACCTGATCGCCGTCCCGGCCACCGGGGCGTACTGCCGCTCCATGGCCAGCAACTACAACCACGCGCTCCGCCCGCCCGTCGTCGCCGTGCGCGACGGGGCCGCGCGGGTGATCGTCCGGCGTGAGACGGAGGAAGATCTCCTGTCTCTCGACCTCGGGTGATTCCCATATTTTCGGGACAGGGCGTCCGGTCCCGAAAATAGACGTCTCACTCAATGGACCGAGGATGGAAACTGCTGTCCATTGAGTGAGACTGGTTCATACCTGGCGCGTAACCCGCGCGCCGGGAGCGAAGAAAGATCGAAAGGCGTAGGTCGAATGATGCGTACGCGTCCGCTGAAGGTGGCGCTGCTGGGCTGTGGAGTGGTCGGCTCAGAGGTGGCGCGCATCATGACGACGCACGCCGACGATCTGGCCGCCAGGATCGGCGCGCCCGTCGAGCTCGCCGGCGTCGCCGTGCGCCGCCCCTCCAAGGTGCGCGAGGGCATCGACCCCGCGCTCGTCACCACCGACGCCACCGCGCTGCTCAAACGCGGCGACATCGACGTGGCCATCGAGGTCATCGGCGGCATCGAGCCGGCGCGCACCCTGATCACCACCGCCTTCGAGAACGGCATCTCCGTCGTCTCCGCGAACAAGGCGCTGCTCGCCCAGGACGGCGCCGCGCTGCACGCCGCGGCCGAGACGCACGGGCTGGACCTGTACTACGAGGCCGCCGTCGCCGGCGCCATCCCGCTGGTCCGCCCGATGCGCGAGTCCCTCGCCGGCGACAAGATCAACCGGGTGATGGGCATCGTCAACGGCACGACGAACTTCATCCTCGACAAGATGGACTCCACCGGCGCCGGCTACCAGGAGGCCCTCGACCAGGCCACCGCCCTCGGGTACGCCGAGGCCGACCCGACCGCCGACGTCGAGGGCTACGACGCCGCCGCCAAGGCCGCGATCCTGGCGGGCATCGCCTTCCACACCCGCGTCCGCCTCGACGACGTGTACCGCGAGGGCATGACCGAGGTCAGCGCCGCGGACTTCGCCTCCGCCAAGCGGATGGGCTGCACCATCAAGCTCCTCGCCATCCTGGAGCGCGCCGCCGACGGCGAGTCCGTCACCGCCCGCGTCCACCCGGCGATGATCCCGCTCAGCCACCCGCTGGCCTCCGTCCGCGAGGCCTACAACGCGGTCTTCGTCGAGGCGGAGGCCGCCGGGCGGCTCATGTTCTACGGGCCCGGCGCGGGCGGTTCGCCGACCGCGTCCGCGGTCCTCGGCGACCTGGTCGCCGTCTGCCGCAACAAGCTCGCCGAGGCAACGGGGCCCGGCGAGTCGGCGTACACCCAGCTGCCCGTCAGCCCCATGGGGGACGTCGTCACCCGCTACCACATCAGCCTCGATGTGGCGGACAAGCCGGGCGTCCTCGCCCAGGTGGCGACCACCTTCGCGGAGCACGGAGTGTCGATCGACACGGTCAGGCAGCAGGGCAAGGACGGTGAGGCCTCCCTCGTCGTCGTCACCCACCGCGCACCCGACGCCGCCCTCTCCGGGACCGTCGAGGCGCTGCGGAAGCTGGACACCGTGCGCGGTGTCGCCAGCATCATGCGTGTTGAAGGGGAGTAAGGACCCATGAGCAGCAATCGCACCCACCAGTGGCGCGGCATCATCGAGGAGTACCGGGACCGGCTGCCGGTCACCGAGACGACCCCCGTGGTCACGCTCCGGGAGGGTGGCACTCCCCTCGTTCCCGCCCAGGTGCTCTCCGAGCGCACGGGCTGTGAGGTGCACCTCAAGGTGGAGGGCGCGAACCCCACCGGGTCCTTCAAGGACCGCGGCATGACCATGGCCATCACCAAGGCCAAGGAGGACGGCGCCAAGGCCGTGATCTGCGCCTCCACGGGCAACACCTCCGCCTCCGCCGCCGCCTACGCGGTGCGCGCCGGCATGGTGTCCGCGGTCCTCGTGCCCCGCGGCAAGATCGCGCTCGGCAAGATGGGCCAGGCCCTCGTGCACGGTGCCAAGATCCTGCAGGTTGACGGCAACTTCGACGACTGCCTGGACCTGGCCCGCGCGCTGTCCGACAACTACCCGGTGGCGCTGGTCAATTCCGTCAACCCGGTGCGCATCGAGGGCCAGAAGACGGCCGCGTTCGAGATCGTGGACGCGCTCGGCGACGCCCCCGACATCCACGTGCTGCCCGTCGGCAACGCCGGCAACATCACCGCGTACTGGAAGGGGTTCAAGGAGTACAAGGCCGACGGCCTGGCCTCCCGCACGCCCCGCGTGTGGGGTTTCCAGGCCTCCGGCTCGGCGCCGATCGTGCGCGGAGAGGTCGTCAAGGAGCCGCACACCATCGCCACCGCCATCCGGATCGGCAACCCGGCCTCCTGGGACTACGCGCTGGCCGCGAAGGAGGAGTCGGGCGGCTTCATCGACGAGGTGACGGACCGCCAGATCCTGGCCGCCTACCGGCTGTTGGCCTCCCAGGAGGGCGTCTTCGTGGAGCCCGCCTCGGCCGCCTCGGTGGCCGGTCTGCTCAAGGCCGCCGAGCTCGGCCTGGTCGACCCGGGCCAGAAGATCGTGTGCACCGTCACCGGCAACGGCCTGAAGGACCCCGACTGGGCGGTCGCCGGCGCTCCGCAGCCCGTCACCGTTCCGGTGGACGCCGAGGCCGCGGCCGTCCGGCTCGGCCTGGTCTGACCCCGACGGGTCCCGGGTCTCCCGGGGCCCGTCCCGGGAACCTCCCCGGGCCGCGTCCCCGCGGCCCATGACCCCGTTGCCGGATTCCGGAAACCTTCCGGAATCCGGCAACCCGGTCCGTACGACACCGGAAGCCAACGGCAATTCAGCGTCGATCCACCGGAAGACGGCGACACGCATCGTGCGCCTCCTGTGCGCCCTATGTCGCGGGAGAACCTTCCTTCGATACGCTGTACTGACATCCGCCACCGCGCATATGACCGTGGTGCTGCCCCGAGGGCCTTCGGGTGTCGTACGTTCTCCAGTACATTTCGCAGCGAAGATCCCGCACAGCCCGCCGGATCCCGCACAGTCACAAGGAGTGTCATCGACCGATGGCAGGTCCAGCGTTCCGCGCCGCCGCCGTACGAGTGCGCGTGCCCGCCAGCAGTGCCAACCTCGGCCCCGGCTTCGACGCCCTCGGCCTGGCGCTGGGGCTCTACGACGACGTGGTCGTCCGCGTCGCCGACTCCGGCCTGAACATCGACATCGCGGGTGAGGGCGCCGACACCCTCCCGCGTGACGAGAGCCACCTCCTCGTACGCTCCATGCGCACCGCCTTCGACCTGCTGGGCGGACAGCCGCGCGGCCTGGAGGTCGTCTGCGCCAACCGCATCCCGCACGGGCGGGGCCTCGGCTCCTCCTCGGCCGCGATCTGCGCCGGCATCGTCGCCGCGCGCGCCGTGACCATAGGCGGCG
>NZ_JZWV01000546.1 GCF_000966975.1 Streptomyces katrae
ACCATAGGCGGCGAGGCGAAGCTCGACGACACCGCGCTGCTGGAGCTCGCCACCGAGATCGAGGGCCACCCGGACAACGTCGCCGCCTGTCTGCTCGGCGGCTTCACCCTCGCCTGGATGGAGGGCGGGAGCGCCAGGGCGATCCGTATGGACCCCGCCGATTCCATCGTTCCGGTGGTCTTCGTCCCGTCGAAGCCGGTCCTGACCGAGACCGCCCGCGGCCTGCTGCCGCGGTCCGTTCCGCACGTGGACGCCGCCGTCAACGCGGGGCGCGCGGGCCTGCTCGTGGAGGCCATGACCAGGCGTCCCGAGTTCCTGCTGCCCGCCACCGAGGACCGGCTGCACCAGGAGTACCGCGCCCCGGCGATGCCGGAGAGCGTGGCGCTCGTCAACCGGCTGCGGGCGGACGGCATCCCCGCGGTCATCTCCGGCGCGGGCCCCACGGTCCTGGCGCTGGTCGACAACGACGCGGCCGACAAGGTCGCGCAGCTCGCGGGCGAGGGGTGGGCCGCGAACCGGCTCGCCCTCGACGCCGCGGGTGCGAGCGTCCTTCCGCTGGGCGCCCAGGGCGGTCAGCCCGTGTCCTAGTGACACGGCCCGACGGGGAGGGCGGCCGGGCAGGCCGCGCTCCCCGGAAGGGCGATTGCCGGTGATTGAGAGGGGGAATGTCTGTTGGATCCGGTAGTGTTAATCTCAAGTACGCAACCGAAGCCGCCATGGCTCGGTGCTCAGTGTCCCCATCAGGGACCACCTTTCTTCCGGGAGCCTCCCCGACTGCTTTGATCGCTGCCAGCAGTTTCGAGCACGCTCCGGAATCGGCGTGACATTCCCACGCTTCCAGCTCGGGGGCTTCTCGCCGGAACCACCCATGCACGTTTCTCTCCGCCGTATCTCTACCGGCGGACCACCGCCCCGGCACAGTTCACACACCTAGGACTGTTGTCGGACAGCACAACCGGTCGCCGAGCCAGACAGGCCGACGTCCGCTCCAGGGAAGGACCCTTCGTGAGCGACACCACCGATCTGATGGGCGCTGCCGACACCAACGTCGACACCAGTGCCCCCGCCGCGGGCGCCGCAGCTGCCACTGCCACCCGGCGCCGCCGCTCCGGCACCGGCCTTGAGGGCATGGTCCTGGCCGAGCTGCAGCAGGTCGCGTCGGGCCTCGGTATCAGGGGCACCGCGCGGATGCGCAAGAGCCAGCTGATCGAGGTCATCAAGGAGGCGCAGGGCGGCAGCGCCCCCAAGGCCGCGGCCCCCGCCGCCGACGCCGCCGAGGCCAAGCCGAAGCGCCGCGCCACCAGCAAGGCCCGCACGGGTGAGGCGGCCGCCGCCGCGCCCGCCGAGAAGCCCGCCGCCGCACCGGCCCAGATCGAGATCCCGGGCCAGCCGATCAGCGAGGACGCCCCGGCCGGCGAGCGCCGCCGCCGCCGCGCCACCGCCCCCACCGGCAGCCCCGAGTCCTCGGCCCCCGCCGTCGTGCAGGTCGAGCAGAAGACCGAGGCCCCCGCGGCCGCCGCCCCGCAGGCCGAGGCCAAGACGGAGCAGGCCGTGGCCGTCTCCGCCCCCGCTCAGGGCCAGGCCCCCGCACAGGAGGCCGGCGAGGGCCGCAGCCGCCGCGACCGCCGTGACCGCGGCGAGCGGGGCGAGCGCGGTGACCGCCAGGGCCGCCGCGACCGCGGTGCCAAGGCCGACGAGCAGGGCCAGCAGCAGGGCGGCGGCCAGGGCGGCCAGCAGGGCGGCCGTCAGGACCGCGCCGACCGCCAGGACCGTCAGGACCGCCAGCAGCAGGGCGGCGGCCGGGGCCAGCAGGGCCGCCAGGACAACGGTCCGCAGGACGACTTCGACGGTGAGGACGGCCGTCGCGGCCGGCGCGGCCGCTACCGCGACCGCCGTGGCCGCCGTGGCCGTGACGAGTTCGCCCCGGGCGAGCCGCAGGTCGCCGACGACGACGTCCTGATCCCCGTCGCGGGCATCCTCGACATCCTCGACAACTACGCGTTCATCCGGACCTCCGGCTACCTGCCCGGCCCGAACGACGTGTACGTCTCCCTCGCCCAGGTCCGCAAGGCCGGTCTGCGCAAGGGCGACCACACCACCGGCGCCGTGCGCCAGCCCAAGGACGGCGAGCGCCGCGAGAAGTTCAACGCCCTCGTGCGCCTGGACTCCGTCAACGGCATGTCGCCCGAATCGGGCCGCGGCCGCCCGGAGTTCCAGAAGCTGACCCCGCTCTACCCGCAGGACCGGCTCCGCCTGGAGACCGACCCGGGCGTGCTGACCACCCGCATCATCGACCTCGTGTCGCCGATCGGTAAGGGCCAGCGCGGTCTGATCGTGGCCCCGCCGAAGACCGGCAAGACCATGATCATGCAGGCGATCGCCAACGCGATCACCACCAACAACCCCGAGTGCCACCTGATGGTCGTCCTGGTCGACGAGCGTCCGGAAGAGGTCACCGACATGCAGCGGTCGGTCAAGGGCGAGGTCATCTCCTCGACCTTCGACCGTCCGGCCGAGGACCACACCACCGTCGCCGAGCTGGCCATCGAGCGCGCCAAGCGCCTCGTGGAGCTGGGTCACGACGTGGTCGTCCTGCTCGACTCCATCACCCGTCTGGGCCGCGCGTACAACCTCGCGGCGCCCGCCTCCGGCCGCATCCTGTCCGGTGGTGTCGACTCGACCGCGCTGTACCCGCCGAAGCGCTTCTTCGGTGCCGCGCGCAACATCGAGGACGGCGGCTCGCTGACCATCCTGGCCACCGCGCTCGTCGACACCGGCTCGCGCATGGACGAGGTGATCTTCGAGGAGTTCAAGGGCACCGGCAACATGGAGCTCAAGCTCGACCGCAAGCTCGCCGACAAGCGCATCTTCCCGGCCGTCGACGTCGACCCGTCGGGTACGCGCAAGGAGGAGATCCTCCTCAACAGCGAGGAGCTCGCCATCGTCTGGAAGCTGCGCCGGGTGCTGCACGCGCTCGACTCGCAGCAGGCGATCGAGCTGCTGCTCGACAAGATGAAGCAGACGAAGTCGAACGCCGAGTTCCTGATGCAGATCGCCAAGACCACCCCGGCGGGCAAGAACGACGACTGACCCCGCCGGTCGGTCCGCGCGTGAGCGCAGGCGCCCCCACCGCACCCGCGGTGGGGGCGCCCCCTTTTTTTGGTGCGACGTTCGCCACACCGCGCTCCCCGGAGGGCGGCGTACGGGCGGTTCCGCACCCGGTTTCGGCACGGCGGGTAGGGGGCGCGTCACGCAGGGTGTCCGCTCGCGCCGGGGTGTGCGGAGCCGTCCGTGCGCCGTGGAACCCTGGAATGCGCTAGTCCGTCTGTGTGAGAGAACAGCGGGCACCGGAGCCAGGACCGAGGAGAGCATGAGCGAGGACAGCAGGGGCAGCGGTCGCGCCGCACGCAGGCGTCGGCGCAGAGGGCAGCCGCGGCCGCGCAAGGGCCTCAGGGTCGCCGCCTGGACCGCCGCGGGCGTGGTCCTGCTCGGCGGCGGGAGCCTCGGGTGGTTCTACTTCAAGCTCAACGGCAACCTGCACAGCGTCGACATCGACTCGGCGCTCGGCAAGGACCGCCCCGCCAACGTCGACAACGGCTCGATGGACATCCTCGTCCTCGGCTCCGACTCCCGCAGCGGCGAGAACAGCGAGTACGGCCAGGACGACGGCGGCTCCGCCCGCTCCGACACCGCGATGATCGTGCACCTGTACGAGGGCCACCAGAAGGCCAGCGTCGTGTCCATCCCGCGCGACACCATGGTCCCGCGCCCCGCCTGCGCCACCGGCAAGGGCAAGACCGACCCCGGCCGGCGCAAGGCCCAGTTCAACGAGGCCTACACCATCGGCGGCCCCGCCTGCGCGGTGAAGACCGTCGAGCAGCTGTCGGGCATCCGCATGGACCACTACATGGAAGTCGACTTCACCGGCTTCAAGAAGATCATCGACAACCTCGGCGGGGTCCAGCTCACGACCACGAAGCCGATCAAGGACGACTACAGCCACCTCGACCTGCCGCCCGGTCCGCACAAGCTGAACGGCGAGCAGTCCCTGGGCCTCGTGCGCACCCGCAAGAGCGTCGGCGACGGCAGCGACCTGGGCCGAATACAGCTGCAGCAGGCCTTCATCAAGGCGCTGATCAAGCAGGTCAAGGGCGTCGGGCTGTTCGACAACCCCAAGAAGCTCTACGGCCTCGCCGACTCCGCCACCAAGGCGCTCACCACCGACAAGGCGCTCGGCGACGTGAAGTCCCTCATGGGCTTCGCCCAGAGCCTCCAGGGCATCAGCGCCGAGAACATGCACATGATCACCCTGCCGGTGGGCCCGGACCCGGCGGACCACGACCGGGTGGTCCCGCTCGCCGGCGAGTCCAAGATGGTCTGGGACGCCCTGCTGGCCGACCAGCCGATCCCCGCCCAGGCCACCGAGAAGTCGGCCGGCGACAAGAGCACCGCGGGCTCGATCGTGCAGTAGCGGGCCCCTCCGGCGGGGGCCGGAATAGATGCCGGCCCCACCCCGTTGAGGGGAGCGTTCCGAGAATTTTGACAGGCGGCCCGGTCCTGGCAGACTGGTCTGTCGGCCCCGGTTCACGCAGTGCGCAATTCGGCTCCTGCGACCCGGCGCCCTCCCGAATCTAGGAGACACCTTGAAGCGCGATGTTCACCCCGAGTACGTCGAGACCCAGGTCAGCTGCACCTGTGGCGCGTCGTTCACCACCCGTAGCACCCTGACCGAGGGCACCATCCGTGCCGAGGTCTGCTCCGAGTGCCACCCGTTCTACACGGGCAAGCAGAAGATCCTCGACACCGGTGGCCGTGTGGCCCGCTTCGAGGCCCGCTTCGGCAAGGGTGCGGCCAAGAAGTAGCGCGACCCAGGCGCCGGTCCGCGGCCGCCCCCTGACCACGCGGGGGCGGCCGGACCGGCGCCTTTGTCGTCGTACCGCCAGCCCAGCCCATTTTTGACTTTTTCACCCCAGGAGCACCCGATGTTCGAAGCGGTCGAGGAACTGGTCGGCGAGCACGCCGACCTCGAGAAGAAGCTCGCCGACCCTTCGGTCCACTCCGATCAGGCGAACGCCCGCAAGCTGAACAAGCGCTACGCGGAGCTCACCCCGATCGTGGCGACCTTCCGTGCGTGGAAGCAGTCGGCCGAGGACATCGAAACGGCCAAGGAGCTGGCGGCCGACGACCCCGACTTCGCCGCCGAGGTCAAGGAACTGAGCGCGCAGCGCGAGGAGCTCACCGAGAAGCTCCGCCTGCTGCTCGTCCCGCGCGACCCCAGCGACGACAAGGACGTGCTCCTGGAGATCAAGGCCGGCGCCGGCGGCGACGAGTCCGCCCTCTTCGCGGGCGACCTGCTGCGCATGTACCTGCGCTACGCCGAACGCGTCGGCTGGAAGACCGAGATCATCGACTCCACCGAGTCCGAGCTCGGCGGCTACAAGGACGTCCAGGTCTCCGTCCGCACCAAGGGCGGCAACGGCGCCACCGAGCCCGGCCAGGGCGTGTGGGCCCGGATGAAGTACGAGGGCGGCGTCCACCGCGTCCAGCGCGTCCCGGCCACCGAGTCCCAGGGCCGCATCCACACCTCCGCCGCCGGCGTGCTCGTCACCCCGGAGGCCGAGGAGGTCGAGGTCGAGATCAACCCGAACGACCTGCGCATCGACGTGTACCGCTCCTCCGGCCCCGGCGGCCAGTCCGTCAACACCACCGACTCGGCCGTGCGCATCACGCACATCCCGACCGGTGTGGTCGCCTCCTGCCAGAACGAGAAGAGCCAGCTCCAGAACAAGGAGCAGGCCATGCGCATCCTGCGTTCGCGCCTGCTGGCCGCCGCCCAGGAAGCCGCCGAGCAGGAGGCCTCCGACGTGCGCCGCAGCCAGGTGCGCACCGTCGACCGCTCCGAGAAGATCCGTACGTACAACTTCCCGGAAAACCGGATCTCGGACCACCGCACCGGCTTCAAGGCGTACAACTTGGACCAGGTGCTCGACGGCGACCTCGACTCGGTCATCCAGGCCTGCGTCGACACCGACTCCGCGGCCAAGCTCGCGGCCGCGCACTGACGACCCAGGCACCACCCCCCTCCCCCTGGCTCTCGGCTCCGCCCGAGCAGGGGGGACCCCCATGACAGCAGCCCGGAGGACCAGCGTGAACTTGCTGCTTGCCGAGGTGGCCCAGGCCACCCAGCGGCTGGCCGCCGCCGGCGTGCCCTCACCGCGTTTCGACGCGGAAGAGCTCGCGGCCTTCGTGCACGGCGTCAAGCGGGGGGAACTGCACCACGTCAAGGACGCGGACTTCGACGCCCGCTACTGGGAGGCCGTCGCCCGCCGCGAGGCGCGCGAGCCGCTCCAGCACATCACCGGCCGGGCCTTCTTCCGCTACCTGGAGCTCCAGGTCGGCCCCGGGGTGTTCGTGCCCCGGCCCGAGACCGAGTCGGTGGTGGACTGGGCCATACAGGCCGTCCGGGCCATGGACGTGGTCGAGCCGCTGATCGTGGACCTGTGCACCGGCTCCGGCGCCATCGCCCTCGCCATGGCCCAGGAGGTGCCGCGCTCGCGCGTGCACGCCGTGGAGCTGTCCGAGGACGCCCTGCGCTGGACCCGCAAGAACGCCGAGGGGTCCAGGGTCACCGTCCACCAGGGCGACGCCCTGACCGCGCTGCCCGAGCTGGACGGCCAGGTCGACCTCGTCATCTCCAACCCGCCGTACATCCCGCTCACCGAGTGGGAGTACGTGGCCCCCGAGGCCCGGGACCACGACCCCGAGATGGCGCTGTTC
>NZ_JZWV01000547.1 GCF_000966975.1 Streptomyces katrae
GCGCTGTTCTCCGGCGAGTACGGCCTCGACACCATCCGCGGGATCGAGCGCACCGCCCACCGCCTGCTGCGGCCCGGCGGCATCGTCGTGATCGAGCACGCCGACACCCAGGGCGGCCAGGTGCCGTGGATCTTCGCCGACGAGCGGGGCTGGGCCGACGCCGCCGACCACCCCGACCTGAACAACCGTCCGCGCTTCGCGACCGCCCGCAAGGCCATGCCGTGATGCCCGCGACCCCGACCGCCCACGACACCACCCCGCTGCACGAGGAGATCCGCTGATGGCCCGGCGATACGACTGCAACGACGCGACGGACCGCAAGACGGGCCTGCGCGAAGCGGCCTCCGCAGTGCGCCGCGGCGAGCTCGTCGTGCTGCCCACCGACACCCTGTACGGGATCGGCGCGGACGCCTTCAGCGCCGAGGCCGTCGGCGACCTGCTCGCCGCCAAGGGCCGCGGCCGCAACATGCCCACCCCGGTGCTCATCGGCTCCCCGAACACCCTCCACGGTCTCGTCACGGACTTCTCCGAGCAGGCCTGGGAGCTCGTCGACGCCTTCTGGCCGGGCGGGCTCACGCTCGTCGCCAAGCACCAGCCGTCGCTGGCCTGGGACCTGGGGGAGACCCGCGGCACCGTCGCCGTGCGCATGCCCCTGCACCCCGTCGCCATCGAGCTGCTGACCGACGTCGGCCCGATGGCCGTCTCCTCGGCGAACCTGTCAGGGCACCCCGCGCCGGAGGACTGCGACGCGGCCCGCGCCATGCTGGGCGATTCCGTCTCCGTCTACCTGGACGGCGGGCCGACCCCCAGCACCCTGCCCTCGTCGATCGTCGACGTCACCGGGAAGGTTCCCGTGCTGCTGCGCGAGGGCGCGCTGACCGCGGAGCAGCTGCGGGAGGTCGTACCCGACCTCGAGGTGGCTCCGTGAGCCCTCAGGGGCGTGGCATAGCCAAGGGAGACACCTTCCGCATACTCCACGTCAGCACCGGGAACGTGTGCCGCTCGCCGATCACCGAGCGGCTGACGCGGCACGCGCTCGCGCACCGGCTGGGTGCGCTGGGGCTGCCCTCGGGCGACCTGATCGTGGAGAGCGCGGGCACCTGGGGCCACGAGGGCGCGCCGATGGAGGCCAACGCGGCGGCCGTGCTCGCGGACTTCGGAGCGGACGCGACGGGGTTCACCGGGCGGGAGCTGCTCGACGAGCACGTCATACGGGCCGACCTGGTGCTGACCGCCACCCGTGACCACCGGGCGCAGGTCATCTCCATGGGGCACTCGGCCGGACTGCGGACCTTCACGCTGAAGGAGTTCACCCGGCTGGTGCGCGCCATAGACCCGGCGACCCTGCCGCCGCTGGACGACGGCATGGCCGAGCGGGCCCGGGCGCTGGTGCGGGCCGCCGCGGCCCTGCGGGGCTGGCTGCTGGCCCCTTCCGCCGACGCGGACGAGGTGTACGACCCGTACGGGGCGCCGATCACCTTCTTCCGCTCGATCGGCGACGAGATCAACGAGGCGCTGGACCCGGTCGTCACGGCCCTGACGGGCGTCACGCCCCCGCACTGACCCCTCCTTCCCGGGGGCCGCCGCCCGTCGCGGCGGCGACGCCGGGGCCGGCGCGCACGGGCGTGAAGGCGGGGTCCGGCCTACAGTGGCTGGTACCGGTACCCCCACTGCGCGGGAGTCGCGCCATGAGCGTCACCACTGAGCGGGCCACGGACGTGCTGCGGGCGCAGGACCCGCAAATGGCCGACATCCTCGACGGGGAGCGGCAGCGGCAGGCCACCACCCTCCAGCTGAGCGCAGCCGAGAACTTCACCTCCCCCGCCGTGCTCGCCGCGCTGGGGTCCCCGCTCGCCAACAAGTACGCCGAGGGCTACCCCGGCGCCCGCCACCACGGCGGCTGCGAGTACGCCGACCTGGCCGAGCGGGTGGCGCAGGAGCGGGCCACCGCGCTGTTCGGGGTCGAGCACGCCAACGTGCAGCCCCACTCGGGCTCCTCGGCCGTGCTCGCCGCCTACGCGGCGCTGCTGCGGCCCGGGGACACCGTCCTGGCGATGGGTCTCGCGTACGGCGGGCACCTCACGCACGGTTCGCCGGCCAACTTCTCGGGCCGGTGGTTCGAGTTCGTGGGGTACGGGGTCGACGCCGAGTCGGGCCTCGTCGACTACGAGCAGGTGCAGCAGCTGGCCCGGGCGCACCGGCCCAAGGCCATCGTGTGCGGGTCCATCTCCTACCCCCGGCACCTGGAGTACTCCGCCTTCCGGGAGATCGCCGACGAGGTCGGGGCCTATCTGATCGCCGACGCCGCCCATCCCATCGGGCTGGTCGCGGGCGGGGCCGCGCCGAGCCCCGTGCCCTACGCGGACGTGATCTGCGCGACCACCCACAAGGTGCTGCGCGGCCCGCGCGGCGGGATGGTGCTGTGCGGGGCCGAGTTCGCCGAGCGCGTCGACCGGGCGGTGTTCCCCTTCACCCAGGGCGGCGCACAGATGCACACCATCGCCGCCAAGGCGGTGGCCTTCGGGGAGGCGGCCGGGCCGGCCTTCACCCGGTACGCCCACAAGGTCGTCGCCAACGCCCGGGCCCTCGCCGCCGCCCTGCGCGCGCACGGGCTGGCCGTGACCACGGGCGGCACCGACACCCACCTGATCACCGCCGACCCCGCCCCGCTCGGCGTCGACGGACCGGCCGCGCGCGGGCGGCTGGCCGCCGCCGGGATCGTCCTCGACACCTGCGCCCTGCCGTACGGGGACCAGCGCGGGATCCGCCTGGGCACCGCGGCGGTGACCACGCAGGGGATGGGGGAGCCGGAGATGGCCCTGATCGCGGAGCTGTTCGCCGGCGCGCTGGGCGGCGCGGACGCGGCCGGTACGCGTGCCGCGGTCGCCGAGCTGACCGGACGATTTCCTCCTTACGGGGCGTAACCGGGACGAGTGTCCCTTAGCGCAACCGGAACGAGGACTCCGCGCGTCCTCGTCCCCGTGTACATCGCGGCTAATGTGTGGGGCTGAGATGGCCGGCGATACATCTGGGGCAGCCAGTGCGTGAATATCTGCTGACGCTTTGCGTCACGGTCGCGGTGACCTACCTGCTGACCGGGCCCGTCCGCAAGTTCGCGATCGCGGCGGGCGCGATGCCGGAGATCCGCGCCCGCGACGTCCACCGCGAGCCCACCCCCCGGCTGGGCGGGATCGCGATGTTCGGCGGCCTGTGCGCGGGCCTGCTGATCGCCGACCACCTGCAGAGCCTCAATGGGGTCTTCGAACGTTCCAACGAGCCGCGGGCGCTGCTCTCGGGCGCCGCGCTGATCTGGCTGGTCGGCGTCCTCGACGACAAGTTCGAACTCGACGCCCTCATCAAGCTCGGCGCCCAGATGATCGCCGCCGGTGTGATGGTCATCCAGGGCCTCACCATCCTGTGGATCCCGGTCCCGGGCATCGGCACCGTCGCGCTGACCCAGTGGCAGGGGACCCTGCTCACCGTGGCCCTGGTGGTGATCACCATCAACGCGGTGAACTTCGTGGACGGCCTCGACGGCCTGGCGGCCGGCATGGTCTGCATCGCCACCTGCGCGTTCTTCCTCTACGCCTACCGGATCTGGTTCGGCTACGGCATCGAGGCGGCCGCCCCCGCGACCCTCTTCGCCGCCATCCTGATGGGCATGTGCCTGGGCTTCCTGCCGCACAACATGCACCCCGCGCGGATCTTCATGGGCGACTCCGGCTCGATGCTGATCGGCCTGGTGCTGGCCGCCTCCGCCATCTCGATCACCGGGCAGGTGGACCCGGACACGATGGCCCTCTTCGTGGGCGGTGAGCGCAACGCGACGCACGCGATGCTGCCCGTCTTCATCCCGCTGCTGCTGCCGCTGACCATCATCGCGATCCCGATGGCGGACCTCGTCCTGGCCATCGTGCGGCGCACCTGGAAGGGGCAGTCGCCCTTCGCCGCGGACCGCGGGCACCTGCACCACCGGCTTCTGGAACTCGGGCATTCGCACAGCCGGGCTGTACTCATCATGTACTTCTGGTCGGGGCTGATCGCCTTCGGGACGGTGGCCTATTCGGTGAACTCCGCCTCGATGTGGATCGTTCTCGCCATCGCCGCACTGAGTGCCCTGGGCCTGGTCCTGCTCCTCCTGCCGCGGTTCACCCCGAGGGCCCCGCGCTGGGCCGAGGGTCTGGTCCCGCCGCGCTACCGGCACGCCCGGCGGGCCGCGGAGGCCGCGGCCGAGGCGGCGCGGCCGATCGCGGCGGGCGTCTCCGGCGTCAACGGCGCGACAGCGGTAGGCCCCCGTTCGCGCTTCCCCGACCGGCGTAAGGCGGGTTCGGCGCGCTGACGCGCCCGGAGCATGTCCGACATGAACGCCCATTACCAGACAAGCCGTAGCCCTGTCTTGCACACACGGGCGGATTAGCCCTCATGTGTGACAGTCAGCACACCGCACAGGTAAAGCTCTCATCAAATAGTTTGTGATACCGTTCACTAAACCCGGCGACAGAGCCGAAGGACCGTAGTGCGACGGTCCATTGGCCCGAGGCGATCACTCGGACCGGGCTTACGCTCGTCCCCGTACGAGTCCCCGTACGAGTCCGTGCCCCCACCACCACGCGGAGCAAACCGCCATGCGGTCTAACGACGTCCGATCCCTCCTGCAAACCGCCGTACCCACCGCTGCCGCCGGCGCCATCGCCGCCGTGATCAGCGGTCTGGTCGTCGGTGGCAAGGGTGCGGTCGGAGCGCTCGTCGCGACCGTGGTCGTGATCCTGTTCATGGGCCTCGGATTCCTGGTCCTGCAGCGCACGGCGAAAACCTTGCCGCACCTGTTCCAGGCGATGGGCCTCATGCTCTACGCGGCCCAGATCCTGCTGCTCTTCGTCTTTCTCGCCGTGTTCAAGAACACGACGCTGTTCCACCCCCGGGCGTTCGCGATCACGCTCGTCGCCACCACCCTCGTGTGGATCGGCGCGCAGACGCGTGCCCACATGAAAGCCAAGATCCTTTACGTCGAGCCGGACTCGGTCAAGGGTGAAAAGCCCGAAAATCCGGGGTCGAAGTCGTGAGGGGTAGGGCCGGGATAAGTGTGCGTTCGAGATGCTGCTATCGTCCGGTTCAAACTGCGGCACTGCGGGCGCGGGCATCTGAGCTGACGCCTGTTCCATCGCGAGGCTCGATGCCTGACTGCCGCCCCCACACCCGTTACACCAGTCCAGTGCCGAACCGCGGCCGTGCGCCGCGCCGACACGATGAGGTTGCCGTACCTATGCGCCACGCTGAAGGAGCCCGCGGTGAGTGCTGACCCGACGCAGGTCCTCGCCTTCGAGACCGACTGTCACATCTTCTCCGGATGTGGCTTCCCCGGCCCGGGCCTGCACTCGTTCCTCTTCGAGCCGCTGTGGGGCGAAGCCGGCATCACGAGTGCCTACTTCAACAAGCCGATGCTGCTGGCCCTCCTGGGCTCCGTCATCATCGTGGCTTTCTTCTGGGCCGCCTTCGGCCGGGCCAGGGTCGTCCCGAACAAGCTGCAGATGGTCGGTGAGGCCGGCTACGACTTCGTGCGCCGCGGCATCGTCTACGAGACGCTCGGCAAGAAGGAGGGCGAGAAGTACGTCCCCTTCATGGTCTCGCTGTTCTTCTTCGTCTGGATCCTGAACGTCTGGTCGATCGTCCCGGTCGCGCAGTTCCCGGTGACCTCGATCATCGCGTACCCCGCGGTCCTCGCGCTGATCGTCTACTTCATCTGGATGTCGGTGACGTTCAAGCGTCACGGCTTCGTCGGCGGCCTGAAGAACCTGACCGGCTACGACAAGTCGCTCGGCCCGGTGCTCCCGCTGGTCATGGTCATCGAGTTCTTCTCGAACGTCCTGGTGCGTCCGTTCACCCACGCGGTCCGACTGTTCGCGAACATGTTCGCCGGTCACACCCTGCTGCTGCTGTTCACCATCGCCAGCTGGTACCTGCTGCACGGGATCGGCATCGCCTACGCGGGCGTGTCGTTCATCATGGTCATCGTGATGACCGCCTTCGAGCTCTTCATCCAGGCTGTCCAGGCGTACGTCTTCGTCCTCCTGGCCTGCAGCTTCATCCAGGGCGCGCTCGCCGAGCACCACTGAGCCAGACCGCCCACCCCCATCCCCCCTGTCGTCCGGTGGCCAACCCCCACCGGTCCGTGAAAGAGAAGGAAGAACTGGCATGTCCCAGATCCTTGCTGCGTCACCGGTTCCCTCAGCTCCATCGGTTACGGCCTCGCGGCCATCGGCCCGGGCGTCGGCGTCGGCATCATCTTCGGTAACGGTACGCAGGCCCTCGCCCGCCAGCCCGAGGCTGCCGGTCTGATCCGCGCCAACCAGATCCTCGGCTTCGCCTTCTGTGAGGCGCTCGCCCTCATCGGTCTGGTCATGCCGTTCGTCTACTAAGACGAGCCGACCACTAGTCCGATTAGACGAAAGGCACTGATGTGAACCTCCTGGTTCTCGCGGCCGAGACGGAAAACCCGCTCGTCCCGCCGATCCCCGAGCTCGTCATCGGTCTGATCGCCGTCATC
The DNA here is from genome assembly GCF_000966975.1 of Streptomyces katrae. GTDB lineage: Bacteria > Actinomycetota > Actinomycetes > Streptomycetales > Streptomycetaceae > Streptomyces > Streptomyces katrae. The sequence continues at coordinate 6,545 of NZ_JZWV01000547.1, forward strand.
GGTCTGATCGCCTTCGTCATCGTCTTCGGTTTCCTCGCGAAGAAGCTCCTCCCGAACATCAACAAGGTTCTGGACGAGCGTCGCGAGGCCATCGAGGGCGGTATCGAGAAGGCTGAGGCCGCTCAGACCGAGGCCCAGAGCGTGCTGGAGCAGTACAAGGCCCAGCTCGCCGAGGCCCGGCACGAGGCCGCGCGCCTGCGCCAGGAAGCGCTGGAGCAGGGCACTGCGCTCAAGGAAGAACTGCGCGCAGAGGGCCAGCGGCAGCGTGAGGAGATCATCGCTGCCGGTCACGCCCAGATCGCCGCTGACCGCAAGGCCGCCTCTCAGGCGCTGCGTCAGGACGTGGGCAAGCTCGCCACCGACCTGGCCGGCAAGCTCGTCGGCGAGTCCCTCGAGGACGTCGCCCGGCAGAGCCGCACCATCGACCGCTTCCTCAGCGAGCTCGAGGAGAAGGCCGAGGCGGCCCGATGAACGGAGCGAGCCGCGAGGCGCTGGCCTCCGCGCGCGAGCGTCTCGACGCGCTGACGGACAACACGTCCGTCGACGCGGCGAAGCTCGCCGGTGAGCTGGCAGCCGTCACCGCGCTGCTCGACCGTGAGGTCTCGCTGCGTCGGGTCATCACGGACCCGGCGCAGTCCGGCGAGGCCAAGGCCGAGCTGGTCGGCCGGCTGCTGTCCGGCCAGGTGGGCGGGGAGACCCTCGACCTGGTGTCCGGCATGGCCCGGTCCCGCTGGTCGCAGTCCCGCGACCTGGTGGACGCGCTGGAGGAGCTGGCGGCCACCGCCGACCTCACCGCCGCCCAGCAGGGCGACGCGCTCGACAACGTCGAGGACGAGCTGTTCCGGTTCGGCCGGATCGTCGCCTCGAACACCGGGCTGCGTGCCGCGCTGACCGACCGCGCCGCCACCGCCTCCGCCAAGAGCGAGCTGCTGCGCAGCCTGCTCGGCGGCAAGGTGAACGCCGTCACCGAGCGCCTGGTCGTCCGTCTCGTCACGCACCCGCGTGGACGTAGCCTTGAGGGGGGACTCGAGTCCCTCTCGACGCTCGCCGCTGCGCGCCGTGACCGCATGGTCGCCACCGTGACCAGCGCGGTTCCGCTCAGCGACGTGCAGAAGCAGCGTCTCGGCGCGGTGCTGGCCAAGCTGTACGGCCGCCAGATGCACCTGAACCTCGACGTGGACCCCGCGGTCCTCGGCGGGATCTCGGTGCGGGTCGGCGACGAGGTCATCGACGGCACCATCGCGGACCGCCTCGCCGAGGCGTCGCGCCGCATGGCCGGCTGACCAGCCGCCACCACACAGATACAAAGCATTCCTAGCGGCCCGGTTGGGCCGTGCAGAACTTGCAGAAGATTCCTGGGGGTCGCCCCCAGACCCCTAAGAAGCTTCAGGCCCAACAAGGAGAGCAGGGAACCCAGATGGCGGAGCTCACGATCCGGCCGGAGGAGATCCGGGACGCACTGGAGACCTTTGTCCAGTCGTACCAGCCGGACGCGGCCTCGCGCGAGGAGGTCGGAACGGTCAGCGTTGCCGGCGACGGCATCGCGAAGGTGGAGGGCCTGCCCTCCGCCATGGCGAACGAGCTGCTGAAGTTCGAGGACGGCACCCTCGGTCTCGCCCTCAACCTCGAGGAGCGCGAGATCGGTGCGATCGTCCTCGGCGAGTTCAGCGGTATCGAGGAGGGCCAGCCGGTGCAGCGCACCGGTGAGGTTCTCTCCGTAGGTGTCGGCGAGGGCTACCTCGGCCGCGTTGTCGACCCGCTCGGCAACCCGATCGACGGCCTCGGCGAGATCGCGACCGAGGGCCGCCGCGCCCTCGAGCTGCAGGCCCCGGGCGTCATGGTCCGTAAGTCGGTGCACGAGCCCATGCAGACCGGCTACAAGGCCGTCGACGCGATGGTGCCGATCGGCCGTGGCCAGCGTCAGCTGATCATCGGTGACCGCCAGACCGGCAAGACCGCCCTGGCCGTCGACACGATCATCAACCAGCGCGACAACTGGCGCTCGGGCGACGTGAACAAGCAGGTCCGCTGCATCTACGTCGCCATCGGCCAGAAGGGCTCGACCATCGCGTCCGTGCGCGGCGCCCTGGAAGAGGCCGGCGCGCTCGAGTACACGACGATCGTCGCCGCCCCGGCGTCCGACCCGGCCGGCTTCAAGTACCTGGCGCCGTACACCGGTTCCGCCATCGGCCAGCACTGGATGTACGCCGGCAAGCACGTCCTGATCATCTTCGACGACCTGTCGAAGCAGGCCGACGCCTACCGCGCCGTGTCGCTGCTGCTGCGCCGCCCGCCGGGCCGTGAGGCCTACCCGGGTGACGTCTTCTACCTGCACTCCCGTCTGCTCGAGCGCTGCGCCAAGCTCTCCGACGACATGGGTGCCGGCTCGATGACCGGTCTGCCGATCGTCGAGACCAAGGCCAACGACGTCTCGGCGTTCATCCCGACCAACGTCATCTCCATCACCGACGGCCAGTGCTTCCTGGAGTCCGACCTGTTCAACGCCGGCCAGCGTCCGGCCCTGAACGTCGGTATCTCGGTCTCCCGCGTCGGTGGCTCCGCCCAGCACAAGGCGATGAAGCAGGTCTCCGGCCGCCTCCGTGTCGACCTGGCCCAGTACCGCGAGCTGGAGGCGTTCGCCGCCTTCGGTTCCGACCTGGACGCCGCGTCGAAGGCCTCGCTGGAGCGCGGCAAGCGCATGGTCGAGCTGCTGAAGCAGGGCCAGTACCAGCCGATGCCCGTCGAGGAGCAGGTCGTCTCCGTCTGGGCCGGCACCACCGGCAAGATGGACGACGTCCCGGTCGCCGACATCCGTCGCTTCGAGTCGGAGCTGCTGGAGTACCTGCGCCGCGAGCGCAAGGACCTCCTCACCTCCATCGCGGACGGCGGCAAGATGTCCGACGACACGCTGGGCTCGATCGCCGACGCCATCGCCGCCTTCAAGCGGCAGTTCGAGACCTCGGACGGCAAGCTCCTGGGCGAGGACGTCCCGGCCGTCAACGTCTCCAAGTGACGACGGAAGGGACCTGACTCATGGGAGCGCAGCTCCGGGTCTATAAGCGTCGCATCCGTGCCATCACGGCGACCAAGAAGATCACCAAGGCGATGGAGATGATCGCCGCCTCGCGCATCGTCAAGGCGCAGCGCAAGGTGGCGGCCTCGATGCCGTACGCGACCGAGCTCACCCGCGCGGTGACCGCGGTGGCGACCGGTTCGAACACCAAGCACGCCCTGACCACCGAGGTCGAGGCGCCGACCCGCGCCGCGGTCCTGCTCATCACGAGCGACCGCGGTCTGGCCGGCGGCTACTCCTCGAACGCCATCAAGCAGGCCGACCGGCTCACCGAGCGGCTGCGCGCTGAGGGCAAGGAGGTCGACAGCTACATCGTCGGCCGCAAGGGTGTCGCCTACTACGGCTTCCGTGAGCGCAAGGTCACGGACTCGTGGACCGGCTTCACCGACAGCCCGGCCTACGCCGACGCCAAGCGCGTCGCGGCGCCGCTGATCGAGGCCATCCAGACGGAGACGGCCGATGGTGGCGTCGACGAGCTGCACATCGTCTTCACGGAATTCGTGTCGATGATGACGCAGAACGCCGTCGACGGCCGGATGCTGCCGCTCAGCCTCGACCAGGCTCAGGAGGAGGACGGTGCGAAGGGCGAGATCCTTCCGCTGTTCGAGTTCGAGCCGTCGGCGGAGGACGTCCTCGACGCCCTTCTGCCGCGCTACGTCGAGAGCCGCATCTACAACGCACTGCTGCAGTCGGCCGCTTCCGAGCACGCCGCCCGCCGCCGCGCGATGAAGTCGGCGACCGACAACGCCGGTGAGCTCATCAAGAGCCTCTCCCGGCTTGCCAACGCGGCCCGCCAGGCCGAAATCACCCAGGAAATCAGCGAGATCGTCGGTGGCGCGAGCGCCATGGCCGACGCGACCGCGGGGAGTGACAAGTAATGACGACCTCTGTTGAGACGGCCGCTGCCACGGGCCGCATCGCCCGGGTCATCGGCCCGGTCGTCGACGTGGAGTTCCCCGTCGACGCGATGCCCGACATCTACAACGCGCTGACCGTCCAGGTCGCCGACCCGGCCGAGGAGGGCGCGCTCAAGACGCTGACCCTCGAGGTCGCGCAGCACCTCGGTGACGGCCTGGTCCGCACCATCTCGATGCAGCCCACCGACGGTCTGGTCCGCCAGGCCCCGGTGACCGACACGGGCTCGGGCATCACCGTCCCCGTCGGTGACTTCACCAAGGGCAAGGTGTTCAACACCCTGGGCGAGGTGCTCAACTACCCGGAGGCCAACTCCGAGGTCACCGAGCGCTGGGCGATCCACCGCAAGGCCCCGAACTTCGACGAGCTCGAGTCGAAGACCGAGATGTTCGAGACCGGCGTCAAGGTCATCGACCTCCTCACCCCGTACGTCAAGGGTGGAAAGATCGGTCTGTTCGGTGGTGCCGGTGTCGGCAAGACCGTTCTGATCCAGGAAATGATCTACCGCGTCGCCAACAACCACGACGGTGTGTCGGTGTTCGCGGGTGTCGGTGAGCGCACCCGTGAGGGCAACGACCTCATCGAGGAGATGTCGGACTCCGGCGTTCTGGACAAGACCGCGCTGGTCTTCGGCCAGATGGACGAGCCCCCGGGCACCCGTCTGCGCGTCGCCCTGGCCGGTCTGACCATGGCGGAGTACTTCCGCGATGTGCAGAAGCAGGACGTCCTCTTCTTCATCGACAACATCTTCCGGTACACCCAGGCCGGTTCCGAGGTGTCGACCCTGCTCGGCCGTATGCCCTCCGCGGTGGGTTACCAGCCGAACCTGGCCGACGAGATGGGTCTCCTCCAGGAGCGCATCACCTCGACCCGTGGTCACTCGATCACCTCCATGCAGGCGATCTACGTCCCCGCCGACGACCTCACCGACCCGGCGCCGGCGACCACCTTCGCCCACCTCGACGCGACGACGGTTCTCTCCCGTCCGATCTCCGAGAAGGGCATCTACCCGGCCGTGGACCCGCTGGACTCCACGTCCCGCATCCTGGACCCCCGCTACATCGCGGCGGACCACTACAACGCGGCCATGCGCGTCAAGGGGATCCTGCAGAAGTACAAGGACCTCCAGGACATCATCGCGATCCTCGGTATCGACGAGCTGGGCGAGGAGGACAAGCTCGTTGTCCACCGTGCCCGTCGCGTCGAGCGCTTCCTGTCGCAGAACACCCACGTCGCCAAGCAGTTCACCGGCGTGGACGGTTCGGACGTTCCGCTCGACGAGTCGATCGCCGCGTTCAACGCGATCTGCGACGGTGAGTACGACCACTTCCCCGAGCAGGCGTTCTTCATGTGCGGTGGCATCGAGGACCTGAAGGCCAACGCCAAGGAGCTGGGCGTCTCCTGACGCTCCGCAGGAGAGGGGCGGGTGCGTCCCGCCCCTCTCTCCACGCCCATTAGAATTTGACCCAACACCCGGCGGACCCGCCGGGTGGTGACCCGAGGAGCCACCTTGGCTGCTGAGCTGCACGTCGAGATGGTCGCGGCGGACCGCAATGTCTGGTCCGGCGAGGCCACCCTGGTCGTCGCCCGCACCACGTCCGGCGACATCGGCGTCATGCCCGGTCACCAGCCGCTTCTCGGTGTGCTGGAATCGGGCCCGGTGACCATCCGTACCAGCGATGGCGGCACGGTCGTCGCCGCGGTGCACGGCGGTTTCATCTCGTTCGCGGACAACAAGCTGTCCCTGCTGGCCGAGATCGCCGAGCTCGCGGACGAGATCGACGTCCAGCGGGCGGAGCGGGCACTGGAGCGCGCGAAGGCGGACGCTGACGCGGCCGCCGAACGTCGCGCCGATGTCCGGCTGCGTGCGGTCGCGGGGCACTGAGCCCCGTACCGAAGAGCTTGAAACCTCAGCCGCGGTCCGTTCCGGAATTTTCCGGAGCGGGTCGCGGCTGAGGCGATGTACGTACTTTTTGTTTGTGCGGTTTTCGATGAGCGAGGAGGTCGGTGAAGATGCTCCTCGCTCTGCTTGTGAGCGGCCTGGTCGTAGCCCTGGTGGTGATCGGGCTGTTCGTGTTCGGGCTGCGCCGCAGACTGATCCAGCGCTCCGGCGGGACCTTCGACTGCAGCCTGCGCTGGGGCGTGGCCGAGGAGCCCGACGTCTCCGGCAAGGGGTGGGTCTACGGGGTCGCCCGCTACAGCGGTGACCGCATCGAGTGGTTCCGCGTGTTCAGCTATTCGCCGCGGCCGCGCCGGCTGCTGGAGCGTTCCTCCATCGAGGTGCTCGCACGGCGCGCTCCTGAGGGCGAGGAGGAGCTGGCCCTGCTGTCCGACTCCGTCGTGCTCGGCTGTTCCCACCAGGGGACGCGCCTGGAGCTGGCGATGAGCGAGGACGCGCTGACGGGATTCCTGGCCTGGCTGGAGGCGGCGCCTCCGGGGCAGAGGGTGAACGTCGCCTGACGTTCCACAGCCGTGGAGGAAGCCGGGGAGACGGGGGCGGACCCGTCTCCCCGGCTTCGTCGTGTGCGCCTACTGCAGGCCGGTGTGGATGGCGTTCGCGAGCTCGCCGTTGGTGGTGTCGCCGCTGAACTCCCAGAAGAAGGCTCCCTTGAGCCCCTGGTTCTTCAGCCAGGTCATCTTCCCGGCGATGGTGGCGGGGGTGTCGTAGCTCCACCAGTTGCTTCCGCACCTGGCGTAGGCGGTGCCGGCGACGGTGCCGGTGGTGGGGCAGCTGGTCTTGAGGACCTTGTAGTCCTCGATGCCCTGCTCGTACGTGCCCGGGGCGGGTCCGGTGGCGGTGCCGCCGGGGGCGTCCTGGGTGACGCCGGTCCAGCCGCGGCCGTAGAAGCCGATGCCGAGGTTGAGCTTGGAGCCGGGGATGCCCTTGCCCTTGAGCTTGGTGATGGCGGCCTCGGAGTTGAAGCCGGCGATCGGGATGCCGGTGTAGGAGGTCAGCGGGGAGTGCGGGGCGGTGGGGCCCTTGGCGTCCCAGGCGCCGAAGAAGTCGTACGTCATCACGTTGTAGAAGTCGACGTACGGGGCCGCGCCCGCGTAGTCCGCGAGGTCGAGCTTGCCGCCGTTGGAGCCGTCGGCGGAGATGGCGGCGGTGACCAGGTTGGCGGAGCCGAACTTGGCGCGCAGGGCCGACATCAGGTTCTTGAAGGCGGCGGCGCCACTGGTGTCACAGGACAGGCCGCAGGCGTTCGGGTACTCCCAGTCGATGTCGATCCCGTCGAAGACGTCCGCCCAGCGCGGGTCCTCGACCAGGTCGTAGCAGGACTGGGCGAAGGCGGCCGGGTTCTGGGCGGCCTGCCCGAAGCCGCCGGACCAGGTCCAGCCGCC
>NZ_JZWV01000548.1 GCF_000966975.1 Streptomyces katrae
GGTCCAGCCGCCGAAGGAGTAGACGACCTTGATGTTCGGGTACTTGGCCTTCAGCTTGCGCAGCTGGTTGAAGTTGCCGCGCAGGGGCTGGTCCCAGGTGTCGGCGACGCCGTCGACGCTCTGGTCGGCGGTGTAGGCCTTGTCGTAGTCGGCGTAGGAGTCGCCGATGGTGCACTTGCCGTTCTGGACGTTGCCGAAGGCGTAATTGATGTGGGTGATCTTCGCGGCGGTGCCGGAGGTGACCAGGTTCTTCACGTGGTAGTTGCGCTGGTAGACGCCCCAGTCGGTGAAGTAGCCGAGCTTGACCTTGGCGCCCGGGTCGGGGCCGGGGCCCGGACCGGGGTCGGTGCCGCCGCCCGGGGTGGTGACGGAGAGGGGGGCGGAGGCGGGGCCGGTCTGGTCGGCGGTGTCGCGGGCGGTGACCGTGTAGGTGTAGGTGGTGCCCTTGGTCAGGCCGCTGTCGGTGTAGGTGGTGCCGGTGACGGTGGCCAGCTTGGCGCCGTTGCGGTAGAGGTCGTAGTTCTTGACGCCCTTGTCGTCGGTGGCCGCCGGCCAGGACAGGGTGACCGAGGTCTCCGTGAGTCCGCCGGCCGTGGGGGTGCCGGGGGCGGAGGGCGGGTTGTCGGCGGGGGTGGTGCCGCCCTCGCAGGAGCCGCCGTTGACCTTGCAGCCGGAGGGGGCGCCGGGGCCGGTGCCGTTGAAGCCGAAGCTGATGGTGGCGCCGGGGGCGAGGGTGCCGTTCCAGCCGACGTTCTTGCCGGTCCAGTGGGTGCCGGAGCTGGTGACCGTGGCGTCCCAGGCCGAGGTGACCTGGGTGCCGGCGGGGTAGTCCCACTCCACGGTCCAGCTGCTGAGGGTGGTGGTGCCGGTGTTCTTCACCGTCCACTTGCCCTCGAAGCCGGTGCCCCAGTCGGAGACCTTGGTGTAGGTGGCGGTCGCGGAGGCGGCGGCCTGCGCGGGCCCGGCCAGGCCGACGAGGCCGGCTACGGGCAGGGCGAGGACGGCCGCGGCGGCGGCCAGCCTCCTGAAGAGACGGGTGCGTCGTGGGGGTGCTGTGCTCAAGGGTGCTCCTCGGTAGGTCCGTGGCAGCCGGGGGACCGACTGCCACTGGGGATGGGACCTGCGCCGCCCGTGAGCACGCCCGGTAGCGATCTTTGTCATGGCACGCTCACCACAGATGCGGTGAGACTAGAAAGGTCTGTACCAAGCGTCAAGAGGTCCAGACCTCGTCCCCCGTGGCCTACTGGATCCCCAACTCCCGCGCCATTACGGCCGCTTGGACCCGGCTGCGCAGTTCCAGCTTCCCCAACAGCCTGCTGACGTGCGTCTTCACCGTGGCCTCCGCCATGTCCAGCCGGACGGCGATCTCCGCGTTCGACAGCCCCTCGCCCAGCGCCCCCAGCACCTCCCGCTCGCGCCGGGTCAGCGACTCCACGGCCGCGGCCGCCTCCGGCCGCACGGGGGCCCGTACCGTCTTCGGCGCGGCGAACTCGGCGATCAGCCGGCGCGTCACCGCCGGGGCGATCAGCCCCTCGCCACGCGCCACCGTACGCACCGCGGCGATCAGCTCCGCCGCGTCCGCGTCCTTCAGCAGGAAGCCCGCCGCCCCCGCCCGCAGCGCCCCGAACACGTACTCGTCCAGGTCGAAGGTGGTCAGCACGAGCACGTCGGCCAGCCCCTCCGCGACCACCCGCCGGGTGGCCTCGACCCCGTCGAGCAGCGGCATCTGCACGTCCATGAGCACCAGGTCCGGCCGCAGCTCCCGGGCCAGGCGCACCGCCTCCTCCCCGTCGGCCGCCTCCCCGACCACCTCGACGTCACCCGCGCTGCCCAGGATCAGCACCAGCCCGGCACGTACCGCCCGCTGGTCCTCGGCCACCACGACCCTGATGCTCACTCCCGTACCGCCTTGTCCTCCGCGGGCAGCTCGGCCCGCACCTGCCAGACGGGCCCCTGCGGACCCGCCGTGAACGTTCCGCCGAGCAGTTCCGCCCGCTCGTGCATGCCGATCAGCCCCGCCCCCGAGCCGGGCGCGCGCGGGCCGGGCCGGTCCCCGTACGGGGAGTCCACCACGACGGTCAGCCGGCCGTCCCGCCGTGCCAGCCGGACCGTGACCGTGCCGGGGGCCGCGTGCTTGAGGGCGTTGGTCAGCGACTCCTGGACGATCCGGTACCCGGCCAGCTCCACCGGGGCCGGCAGCGGCGGCCGCCCGGCCGGGCGCGCGTCGTCCAGTACGAAGTCCAGCCCGCTCGCGGCCCCGTTCGTCCGGGCCTGCCCGAGCAGGGCCTCCAGCCCGTCCAGCGACGGCACGGGCGCGGCCTCCTGACCGGCCCCCGCCTCGCGCAGCAGCCCGATCAGCCGGCGCATCTCGGCCAGCCCCTGGACGCTGTTCTCGCGGATCACCCCGAGCGCCTCGCGGCTGGTGGAAGGGGAGTCGATGGAGAGCGCGGCGGTGGAGTGGATGGCGATCGCCGAGAGGTGGTTGGCGACCATGTCGTGCAGCTCCCGGGCCATCCGGGCCCGCTCGGCGGCCACCGCCTGCGCACGGTCCGCCTCGGCCAGCAGCGCCGTCTGCTCGGCGCGCAGCCGGGCGGCCTCGGCGGCCTCGCGGTGGTTGCGCAGGGTCGCGCCGGTCAGGGCCGGGGCGAAGCTGACGATGCCGGTGAGCACGCCGACCATCAGGGCCTGCGGGGAGCGCAGCCAGGCCAGGGTCCCGATGGTGACGACGAGGGTGATCAGCCCGGTGCTGACGGGCAGGCGCCGGGCCATGGAGGGGGTGCCGTAGACGACGGCCGCGTACATCAGGTCGGTGAACATCACGACCGTGGCGATGCTGCCCACCGTGAACTGGTCGGCGATCACCGCGAGGGTGCCGACGGCCAGGGTGAGGCGGGGCGCGGTGCGGCGCAGCAGCTCCATGCCGCCGACCGCCAGCATCGGGACCAGCGCCGCCCACACGGGCAGGTGGTGCCGGTAGCCGGTGCCCCCCGGGCCCGTGCTGTGGACCCCGAGCGACCACAGCAGGAGACCGAAGAGGGTGCTGATCACCGCGATCAGGACGTCGTCACGGTGCGGGCGGGGGATCGCGGGGGTCACGGTCCCATCCAACACGCTGCCTGCCGGCGAGGCCTCGGTACGGGGGCGGAGACGGCGCTACATCGAAGGGTGCAGCCGGGATTCGTCACTGGTGACGAGGAATCCGGGCGCGGCGGCCGAGAGCCTGGAGGGGAGTCCACGAGGGGAAGGAGGGCGGACCGTGCTCGTCGCGCTGATCATCGCCTGTGAGGTCGGGTTCTGGGTGCTGCTGGCCGGCGGGCTGGCGCTGCGCTATCTGGCCGGAATGCCGCGACTGGGGGCCGCGCTCCTGCTGTGCGAGCCGCTGCTGGAACTGGTGCTGCTCGCCGTCGGGGTGGTCGACCTGAAGAACGGCGGGGAGCCGAGCTGGCGGCACGGGGTCGCCGCCTTCTACATCGGGTACACCGTCGGGTACGGCCACTACACCGTGAAGTGGCTCGACCGGCACGCCGCCCACCGTCTCGCCGGAGGCCCGAAGCCGCCCGGCCCGAAGTACGGCCGGGCCAGGGCGGTCCACGAGTGGAAGCTGTGGGTCCGCACCCTGGCCGGCGCCGCCGTCGCGGTCGTCCTCCTCCAGGGCGCGATCTGGTACGTGGGCGACGCGGCGGACACCGGCGGCCTCCGGTCCTGGCAGTTCGCCGCCCTGCGGGTGCTCGGCATCCAGGCGCTGATCGCCGCCACCTACTCGCTCTGGCCGCGCAGGGCCCCGGCCGGCACGGACGCCGACAAGGAGTCCGACCTGGCCGGAAAACGTCCCTAGGGCCTAGCGTTCGCCGCCCGGGACCCAGAGGACGTCGCCGAGCTCCTTGTTGGCCGTGCGGGCCAGGATGAACAGGAGGTCGGAGAGGCGGTTGAGGTAGGTGGCCGTCAGGGGGTTCATCACCTCGCCGTGCGCCTCCAGCGCCGCCCACGTCGAGCGCTCCGCCCGCCGCACGACCGTGCAGGCCTGGTGCAGCAGGGCCGCGCCGGGGGTGCCGCCCGGGAGGATGAAGCTGCGCAGCTTCTCCAGCCGCTCGTTGAAGACGTCGCAGTCCGCCTCCAGCCGGTCGATGTAGAACTGCTCCACCCGCAGCGGCGGGTACTGCGGGTCCTCCACCACCGGGGTGCACAGGTCGGCGCCCACGTCGAACAGGTCGTTCTGCACGCGGACCAGGACCTTGACGACCTCCTCCGGCAGCGAACCCAGCGCGATCGCCGTCCCGATGGCGGCGTTGGCCTCGTTGGCGTCGGCGTACGCCGAGATCCGCAGGTCCGTCTTCCGCGTACGGCTCATGTCGCCCAGGGCGGTCGTGCCCTGGTCGCCGGTGCGGGTGTAGATGCGCGTGAGGTTCACCATGCCGCCAGGGTAGTGCGGGCCAACTCCGCGCGGCCCGCGCACTGCTGGGCCGTGTCAGTGTGATGTCCGTCATCTGAGACGTGACGCGTGTTACTTCCCGGTCACTGGAACCCTCACGGACGCTAGTCTCCGCCGGAGAGGCTACGAGGCCGGAAGAGACAGGTACGTGAGAACAACGAGGGGTGTGCAGTGGCTGGGAAGCTCGCCGTCATCGGCGCGGGACTGATGGGTTCCGGGATCGCTCAGGTCTCCGCTCAGGCGGGTTGGGACGTCGTCCTGCGGGACGTCACCGACGCCGCGCTGACCCGGGGCACCGACGGGATCAAGGCCTCGTACGACAAGTTCGTCTCCAAGGGCAAGATGACGGCCGAGGACGCCGAGGCGGCCCTCGCCCGGATCACCACGACCACCGACTTCGACGCGGTCGCCGACGTGGACATCGTCGTCGAGGCCGTCTTCGAGAAGATCGAGGTCAAGCACGAGATCTTCCGCACCCTGGACGAGCTGGTCCGCGAGGACACCGTCCTCGCCTCCAACACCTCCGCCATCCCGATCACCAAGATCGCGGCGGTCACCAAGCGCCCGGAGCGGGTCGTCGGCGCGCACTTCTTCTCGCCCGTCCCGATGATGCAGCTCTGCGAGCTGGTCCGCGGCTACAAGACGAGCGACGAAACCCTCGCCACCACCCGCGCGTTCGCCGAGTCCGTCGGCAAGACCTGCATCGTCGTCAACCGCGACGTCGCCGGCTTCGTCACCACCCGCCTGATCTCCGCCCTCGTCGTCGAGGCCGCGAAGCTCTACGAATCGGGCGTGGCCTCCGCCGAGGACATCGACATCGCCTGCAAGCTGGGCTTCGGGCACGCGATGGGCCCGCTGGCCACCGCCGACCTCACGGGCGTGGACATCCTGCTGCACGCCACCAGCAACATCTACACCGAGTCGCAGGACGAGAAGTTCGCGCCGCCGGAGCTGATGCGCCGCATGGTCGACGCGGGCGACATCGGCCGCAAGAGCGGCCAGGGCTTCTACAAGCACTGAGCACGGCTGTTCGAATCCCCGCACCCTACGGGGTGAATTAGGTATCGGTTCGCTCACGGTCGGCAACTTCACCGCCCGCCGCGCAGTCAGTTGCGGTGAGAGTTGCCGACCACGAGCCGACGCCGATCACGAGCCGCCACGGACCGTCGGACCACACGCACGCAGTACAGCCGGGGAGCACATATGCACATCAGGGGCGACCACGCCGAACTCACCGTCGGGGGCCGCCTCGACGTGCGCAGCGCGGCGGACGCCCGTACGGCCCTCCACACCGCCCTCGACGACGGCCACGGCGACCTCGTGCTCGACCTGACCGGACTCGACTCCTGGGACGCGACCGGACTCGGCGTGATCATGGGAGCCCACCGGCGGGCCGGCCGGACCGGCCGGCGGCTGGTCCTGCGCGGGGTGCCCGACCGGATGCAGCGGCTGCTCGTCGCGACCCGGCTGCACCGCATCCTCGCGATCGAGGGCGGGCTGGAAGCGGAGTCCCTGCCCCGGGTCTGAGCCGGGGCGCCACGGGGCGGCCCGGAGGGGCCTCGCCCGCGCGGCAGCGGTCCGCGGGAAAAAGGGGCTGCGGGGGCGGGCCGGGCTCCGTTTACATGGACGCATGGTGTCCTCCGACAGACTGCTGGCCTTCGCGGCCATGTCGTTCCTGCTGATCGTGATCCCCGGCCCGAGCGTGCTCTTCGTGATCGGCCGGGCCCTCGCGCAGGGCCGCCGGGCCGCGCTGACGACGGTGGCCGGGAACACGCTCGGGGCGTACGTGCTCGTCGTGGCCGTGGCCCTCGGGGTCGGGTCGGTGGTCGAGCGCTCGGTCCTCGTCTTCACCGCGCTGAAGCTGGCCGGTGCCGCGTACCTGGTGTACCTGGGCGTCAAGGCCGTGCGCCGGCGCGGCTCCCTGCGGACGGCCCTCGCGGAGGCGGCCCCCGTCGCGCACGGTTCACTGCGGACCCTGGGGGAGGGGTTCGTGGTCGGCGTGGCCAACCCCAAGACCATCGTCTTCTTCGCCGCCGTGCTGCCCCAGTTCGTGGACCGCGAGCGGGGTTCCGTCGTCCTCCAGATGCTCCTGCTGGGTCTGGTCTTCAACCTCATCGCGATCGTGTCCGACAGCGTGTGGGGGCTCGTCGCCGCCACCACCCGGGGCTGGTTCGCCGGATCCCCGCGCCGGCTCTCCCTCGTCGGCGGCGCCGGCGGGCTCACCATGATCGGCCTGGGGGTCGCCGTCGCCGCGACCGGCCGCAAGGACTGACGTCGGATACCGTGAGGCAGCAGCGGAGTTGCCGCTTCCGCGCAGACGGGCGGGAATCGTAACGGTCCGGTGGTGGAGGTACCCCTGCGGTACCGGCGCGACCCGGCAGCGTTTAGGGTCGGGCGGAAACCGGACCAGTCGCGACAAGCGGCGCGAGCGAGGCCGGGCGGTAGGGAAGACGGCGACGGAGCGCGCGACGCGAGGCGGGGGGACGGGGTCATGGACCGTACGAAGGGGCAGCCCGGGGAAGACCGGCGGCGCGGGGCCACGTCCGGCCCCCGCACCCCGGCCGGCCCGCCCGCCCCACCGGCGTCCGGGCCGACGACCGGGCCGGGCACGGTCCTCGGTGGCCCCGGCGTCGGCACACCGCAGGCCGAGCCGCAGGCGGAGACGCCGCCCGCCGGCACACCTGGGCGTGCCCGGGGGAGGTGCGTCCGCAGCGGGTACCTCCGCCTCCGGCACCCCGGCCGCCGGTATGCCTGACGGCGGTCTTCCCGGGGGAGTGTTCGCCGCGGGTGTGCCCGGGGGCGGTGCGTCCGCAGCCGGCACCCCGGCCGGCGGTACGTCCACGGGCGGTATCCGGCCCGTCGGTGCGCCCGCCGGGCCGTCGGCCGCGGGTGCGTCCGCCGGCGCCGCGGCCCGTACCCCGCAGGCTGGGATGCCCGCTTCCGGTACGCCGGCCGTCGGTGGTGTGCCGCCGCTGCCCCCCGTGCCCGCGCGGGTCGTGGTGCTGAGCGCCGGGGAGTTCACCCTCACCGTCAACCCCGTCGACGGCAGCGAGATCGAACCCCACCGGCCCGGTGCCGGCCCGGACCCCGGCCGCCGTCCCGCCAAGCGCGACGCCGCCTCCCGTGCCTCCCGTGACGCCGCCGCACGGCCGCCCGCACTGCCCGGGCCGCCCGTCCCCGCCCGGCCGCTGCTGGAGCGGGACGAGGAGCAGGAACGGATCGTCCGGCTGCTGCAACGCGGCCGCTCGGTCCGGCTGACCGGGCCCTCCGGGTCCGGCCGCACCGCCCTGCTCGACGCCGTCGCCCGGGCCTGCGCCGACCTGGCGCCCGACGGCGTGGTCCGGCTCAGCGGCTACGGCCAGCAGCAGCCGGGCGAGCTGCTCCACGCCCTCTACGCCGCCGTGTACGACACCTCCGGCCGGCGCCCGGACCGTACGGCACTCCTCGCCCGGGTCCGCGAGATCGGCGCCATCGTGCTCCTGGACGACCTGGAGCTGGGCGGCCCCGCGCTGGACGAGCTGCTGCGCGCCACCCCCGAGTGCGCCTACCTGCTCGCCGCCACCCCCGACTCCAAGGCGCCCTCCGACGACTCCCACCTGGAGGAGGTCTTCCTCGGCGGCCTCGGCCGCACCGGCAGCACGCAGCTGCTGGAACGGCTCACCGGGCGCCCCCTGACCGAGGCGGAGACCGCCTGGGCCGGGGACCTGCGGTTCGCCTCCGAGGGGCTGCCGCTGCGCTTCGTCCAGGCGGCCGCGCTGCTGCGGCAGCGCGACGAGCTGAACGCGGCCGCCGCGGAGGACGAGGACGAGGAGCCCGGGGTCTTCGAGGAGCGCCCGCGCGACCCGGTCCCCGTACCGCTCCCCACGCTGGCCCAGGCCGCGGCCCCCGCCGAGCTGCTGGCCTCCCGGGTGAGCGAGTCGGCCCGCGCGGCCCTGCGGATCGCCTGCGCGCTGGGCGGCGAACTCCCGCACCCGGCGCACCTGCCGGCGCTGGTCGGCGACACGCACGCGGACGAGGCCGTCGCCGAACTGCTCGCCTGCGGGCTGATCACCCCGGTCGGCCCGCGCCACCGGCTCGCCG
>NZ_JZWV01000549.1 GCF_000966975.1 Streptomyces katrae
GCCCGCGCCACCGGCTCGCCGAGGGCGTCGCCCGGCAGCTGGAGGAAGCCGGATTCGGAGCGGTCGGCGCCGAGGAGGCCCGTACCGCCGCCCGGCACTACGCCTGGTGGACCGGCCACTCCTCGGTCACCCCGGAGCGGGTCGCGGCCGAGGCCGACGCGGTGCTCGCGGCCCTGGCCGGGGCCGATGTGGTGGCGGCCGTACTCCTGGCCCGGACGGCGGCCCCGGCCTTCGCCGCCTCGCTGCACTGGGACGCCTGGGAGCGGGTGCTGCGCGCCGGGGCGGAGGCCGCGCGGAAGGCGGGGGAGGTCGCGGAGCAGGCGTACTTCCACCACGAACTGGGCGTCCTCGCGCTGTGCGAGGGGCGCCTGGACCGGGCCCGGGCCGAGCTGGAGGCCTCGATCGGGCTGCGCGGCGCGCTCGCGGACAAGCGCGGGACGGTCGCCGGCCGGCGCGCGCTGGCGCTGGTCACCGACCGCGAGGCCCTGGGCGCGGCGGCCTCCCCGCCCCTGCGCCTGGAGGCCCCGTCCACACCGGGCACGACGCCCCCGCCGCCCGCCGGGGGGAGCACCCGCACCCCGTTCCCGCCCGTCGGCGGCCCGAACGCCCCTGCGACGCCTCCGTCTGCCGCCGGGTCGAACGCCGCCGCGGC
>NZ_JZWV01000550.1 GCF_000966975.1 Streptomyces katrae
GAGCCGGCGGCAGCAGTACAGCAGCAGACACACGAGAGCCCCGGTGGCCGGCCTCCCCAGGTCCGGCCACCGGGGCCTCTCGCATCCCATCCCACGGGTTCTGCGGGCGCCCTCCGGCGAGCGGCGCGCCCAGAGGCGCCGGAGCGCTCAGAAGCGCCGGAGCGCTCAGAGGCGCTGGATGATCGTGCCGGTCGCCAGTGCGCCTCCCGCGCACATGGTGATCAGCGCGAACTCCTTGTCGCGCCGCTCCAGCTCGTGCAGCGCGGTGGTGATCAGCCGGGCGCCTGTGGCGCCGACGGGGTGGCCGAGGGCGATGGCGCCGCCGTTGACGTTGACCTTCTCCAGGTCCTGTCCGAAGACCTGGGCCCAGCTCAGGACGACGGAGGCAAAGGCCTCGTTGATCTCGACGAGGTCGATGTCCCTGAGGGACATCCCGGCCTTGCCCAGGACGGCCCGCGTCGCGTCGATGGGCCCGTCCAGGTGGTAGTGCGGGTCGGCGCCGACCAGCGCCTGGGCGACGATCCGGGCGCGCGGCTTGAGCTTGAGCGCGCGGGCCATCTTGCGGGAGGCCCACATCACGGCGGCGGCGCCGTCGGATATCTGGGAGGAGTTCCCGGCGGTGTGCACGGCCGTCGGCATGACCGGCTTGAGCCGGGCCAGGCCCTCCATGCTGGTGTCGCGCAGGCCCTCGTCCCGGTCGACCAGCCGCCACATGCCCTGCCCGGCGGCCTGCTCCTCCTCCGTGGTCGGGACCTGGACGGCGAAGGTCTCGCGCTTGAAGCGCTCCTCGGCCCAGGCGGTGGCGGCCCGCTCCTGCGAGAGCACGCCGAGGCGGTCGACGTCCTCGCGGGTCAGGCCGCGGTGGCGGGCGATGCGCTCGGCCGCCTCGAACTGGTTGGGGAGGTCGACGTTCCACTCGTCCGGGAAGGGCTTGCCGGGGCCGTGCTTGGAGCCCGAGCCGAGCGGGACCCGGCTCATGGCCTCGACCCCGCAGGCGATGCCGATGTCGATGACCCCGCCGGAGACCATGTTGGCGACCATGTGATTGGCCTGCTGGGAGCTGCCGCACTGACAGTCGACGGTGGTGGCGGCGGTCTCGTACGGGAGTCCCATGGCGAGCCAGGCGTTGCGGGCCGGGTTCATGGACTGCTCGCCGGCGTGGGTGACGGTGCCGCCGACGATCTGTTCCACGCAGTCGGGCTGGATTCCGGTACGGGCGAGGAGTTCGCGGTAGGTCTCGCCGAGCAGGTAGGCGGGATGGAGGTTGGCCAGGGCGCCCCCGCGTTTCCCGATGGGCGTGCGTACGGCTTCGACGATGACGGGTTCCGCGGCCATGAGCTCGTCCTTTCCTGCACACTCTGCACAGCGCCGGCGTGGCGGGCCGTCCGGCTGCCGCCCTGCTCGAACTAGTACGCGTTCTAGTTATCTACCGCAGTCTTATGACCTGGACCCCCGGCACGCAAGGGTCTTGCACGCGCCCTCCACGGATTCCACACGCAACAGTTGACGCGGAAGCCCTTGTCACTTCTAGAACTCGTTACTACCTTCGAGCCAGCTTCTGATGGGCCGTCAGACCTTTTGTCAGACCTTGGAGTCGCCCGATGTCCTGTCCCGTGCTGCCCGAAGGCTTCGACGCCACCGACCCCGATCTCCTCCAGGAACGGGTCCCGCTGCCGGAGTTCGCGCGGCTCCGGCAGACCGCGCCCGTCTGGTGGTGCGCACAGCCGCGCGGGATCACCGGGTTCGACGACGAGGGCTACTGGGCCGTCACCCGGCACGCGGACGTCAAGTACGTCTCCACGCACCCGGAGCTGTTCTCCTCGACCACCAACACGGCGATCATCCGCTTCAACGCGCACGTCCAGCGCGAGCAGATCGAGGCCCAGCGGCTGATCATGCTGAACATGGACCCGCCGGAACACACCCGGGTGCGTCAGATCGTGCAGCGCGGCTTCACCCCGCGCGCCATCCGCGGCCTGGAACAGGCCCTGCGCGACCGGGCACGGAAGATCGTCGGGGAGGCGCGGGCGGCGTCGGGCGACGGCAGCTTCGACTTCGTCACCCAAGTGGCCTGCGAGCTCCCGCTCCAGGCCATCGCCGAGCTGATCGGCGTACCGCAGCGGGACCGGGCCAAGATCTTCGACTGGTCGAACAAGATGGTCGCCTACGACGACCCGGAGTACGCCATCACCGAGGAGGCCGGCGCCAACGCGGCCGTGGAGCTGATCGGCTACGCGATGAACCTGGCCGCCGAACGCAAGGAGTGCCCGGCCAAGGACATCGTCACGCAGCTGGTGGCGGCGGAGGGTGAGGGCAACCTGCGCTCCGACGAGTTCGGGTTCTTCGTGCTGCTGCTGGCGGTCGCGGGGAACGAGACCACGCGCAACGCCATCAGCCACGGCATGCACGCCTTCCTCACCCACCCCGAGCAGTGGGAGCTCTACAAGGCGACCCGGCCTTCGACGGCCGCGGAGGAGATCGTGCGCTGGGCCACGCCCGTGGTCTCCTTCCAGCGCACCGCCACCCGGGACACCGAGCTGGGCGGGCAGAAGATCAAGGCGGGCGACCGGGTGGGCATGTTCTACTCCTCCGCCAACCACGACCCCGAGGTCTTCCGGGACCCGGAGGTCTTCGACATCACCCGCGACCCGAACCCGCACCTCGGCTTCGGGGGCGGGGGCCCGCACTTCTGCCTGGGCAAGTCCCTGGCCGTGATGGAGATCGACCTGATCTTCAACGCCCTCGCCGACACCCTGCCCGACCTGCGGCTCGCCACCGAGGACGCGGGGCCCCGGCGGCTGCGGGCGGCCTGGCTCAACGGAATCAAGGAGCTCCGGGTCAGCGCCAGTTGACCCGTGACCCAGGACGGCAGGGGCCGTCACCTCCCACGCCCCGGCCCCTGCCGTCCGCCGGTCCGGCCCTGCCGGGCGACCGCCCGGGTGGCGGAACCGCGGAAGTGGGCCGATCCTTGCAGCACGCGGCGATCCACCGAAGGGGCGCCGGGGCCGTCGGGCCCCGGCGCCCCTTCGGCTGCTGCGGTCTGCGGGTCCGTCAGGGCATGCGGAGGACCGTTTTCCGCAGGTCGCCGTGGCGGAGCGAACCGGGCTGCGGAGGTCCCCCGCGGCGGTCCCCCGCACGGGCGTGCGGCCTCAGCCGCCCGGTGCCAGACTGGAGCCATGGCCACGGTCACGGCTGCGCCGGGCCCCTCCTTCCGGGGACGGCTGGTGCGGCCCGGAGACCCCACGTACGACGAGGACCGGCGGGTCTGGAACGGCTCGGTCGACCGGCACCCCGCCCTCGTCGCCTGCTGCGCGGGCGTCGCGGACGTGAAGGACGCCGTACGGTTCGCGGCCGGCGAGGGGCTGCCCCTGGCCGTCCGCTCCGGCGGCCACAGCTTCCCCGGGCACTCGGTGTGCGACGACGGGATCGTCCTCGACCTCTCCGCGATGCGCGGCATCCGCGTGGACCCCGAGGCCCGTACCGTGCGCGCCCAGGCGGGGGTGCGGCTCGGCGAGCTGGACCGGGAGACCCAGGCGTTCGGGCTGGCGGTCCCGGCCGGGATCGTCACGACCACCGGACTGGCCGGACTGACCCTCGGCGGCGGGATCGGCTGGCTGATGCGCAAGTACGGGCTGACGATCGACCAGCTGCTGTCGGTGGACGTGGTCACGGCCGACGGTTCGTTCCTGACGGCGGACGAGGAGCGGAACTCCGAACTCTTCTGGGGGATCCGCGGCGGAGGCGGGAACTTCGGGATCGTGACCGAGTTCGAGTTCCGCCTCAACCCGGTGGGACCGGTGGTGCTCGCGGGTCCGGTCCTGTGGCCGATGGAGGAGTCGGCGCGGCTGCTGCGCCTGTACCGGGACTGGATCACCGACGTCCCGGACGAGCTGACGACGGCGGTCGTGCACCGCCGGGTGCCGCCGGTGCCGTTCATGCCGCAGGAACTGCACGGGCGGCCGGTGGTGATGGTGGTG
The DNA here is from genome assembly GCF_000966975.1 of Streptomyces katrae. Classification (GTDB taxonomy): domain Bacteria; phylum Actinomycetota; class Actinomycetes; order Streptomycetales; family Streptomycetaceae; genus Streptomyces; species Streptomyces katrae. The sequence goes on from NZ_JZWV01000550.1 coordinate 3,978, forward strand.
TGCTGCTACGCCGGCCCGGTCGAGGACGGCGAGAAGGTGCTGCGACCGCTGCGCGAGGCGGGCCCGCCGCCCCTGCTGGACCTGTGCACGCCCAAGCCGTTCACCGCCCACCAGGCGATGTTCGACCCGTCCTTCCCGCGCGGGCGCTGGTACTACTTCAAGTCCTGCGACGTGGACCGGCTGGAGGACGAGGTCATCGACATCACCGCCGAACACGCCGCCCGGATCACCTCACCCCTCACCGCCTTCCCGATCTTCCAGCTCGGCGGGGCGATCCGGCGGGTCGGCGACGAGGAGACGGCCTTCGGCGGGCGCTCCGGCGGCCATACCTTCAACATCAACGGAACGACGGAGGGCCCCGAGGGGTTCCAGGCGGAGCGGGAATGGGCGCGGGGCCTGTGGTCGGCACTCGCCCCCTACCAGACCGGCGTCTACTCCAACTTCCTCATGGAGGAGGGCGAGGAGCGGGTCGCGCAGGCCTACGGGGAGGCCAAGTACCGGCGTCTGCGGGAGCTGAAGCGCCACTACGACCCCGACAACCTCTTCCGCCTCAACCAGAACATCCCTCCGGCCGCCGCCTCCTGACCCCGCGTCCTCTCCCCGCCTCCTCCTGACCCGCCTCCTGACCCCGCGTCCTACCGCTGCACGGCGGCCAGCCGGTCGGGCTCCCCGGCCGGTCTGCGCTGCACGGGCAGGCTGACCCGCAGCCCGCGCGGCCCCGACAGGACGTGGACCAGCCCGAAGCCCGCTCCGACGACGGCCGCGCCGCCCACCGCGTCCAGCACCCAGTGGTTGGCGGTGGCCACGATCGCGCACACCGTGATCAGCGGGTGCAGCGCGCCCAGCAGCTTCTGCCAGCCCTTCGGCGCCAGCACGACGACCACGGTCCCGCACCACAGCGACCAGCCGAAGTGCAGCGAGGGCATCGCCGCGTACTGGTTGGAGATCGCGGTCATCGCCCCGTACGAGGGGTTCGCCAGGTCCTGCGCCCCGTGCACGGTGTCGACGAAGCCGAGGCCCGGCATCAGCCGCGGCGGGGCGAGCGGGAACAGCCAGAACCCGGCCAGCGCGAGGGCGGTGGCCAGGCCCAGCGAGGCCCGCGCCCAGCGGTAGTCGCCGGGACGGCGCCAGTAGAGGACGGCGAGGATCCCGAGGGGCACCACGAAGTGGAAGGAGGAGTAGTAGAAGTTGAAAAACCCTTCCACCCACGGCGTGTCGGCCACCGCCCGGTTCACGGCCCGTTCGATGTCGATGCCGAGGATCCCCTCGACGCCGTGGACCAGGCTCCCGTTGCGCTCGGCGAGGGGGCGGCTGGCCGGGGCGGCGGCGCGGATGTGCGAGTAGACCGAGTAGCCGACCCGTATCAGCAGGAGTTCCAGCAGCAGGCTGGGGCGCGACAGCGCGCGCCGCCAGAACGGCAGCAGCGGCACCCGCGCCCAGCGGGCGGCGACGGGCCGGCCGTGGACGGTGGGGACGGGCTCACGCCAGTACGGGGAGGAGCGCGGCAGGAACGGCACGGCGCAGGCCGCCGCCACGGCCGTGAGGAGCGGCACGTTGTCCCGTACGGGGGCCAGCGCGGCCAGGTTGGGCAGCAGGACCGCACTCGGCAGGGTGATGGCCAGCACCACGGCCACCGGCCACACCCGCCGGTCGGCGGCCCGCTCACCCACCTTGCCGGCCACCGCGAGGAGCACCCACAGCAGTTGGTGGCGCCAGCCGGTCGGGGACACGGCGACGGCCGCGCAGCCGGTGACGGCGACGGCGAGCAGCAGCTGGCCGTCGCGGGCGTAGCGGGCGGCGCGGCGCAGCGCGGCCCAGGTGACCGCGGCGGCGAGGGCGGCGTAGAGGAGGATCTCGCCGGGGCCCCTGAGGCCGAAGCGGAGCAGGGCGCCGTGGACGGACTGGTTGGCGAGGCCGTCGGGGGATCCGCCGAGGCCGGTGCCGGCGAGGTGGTGGATCCAGTACGTCCACGAGTCGCGCGGCAGGGCGGCCCAGGCCAGCACGGTGGCCGCGGCGAAGGTGGCGGCGGCGGCCCGGGCCGTGGGACGGCGCCCGGTGAGCCACAGCAGCGGGGCGAAGAGCAGCAGGGCGGGCTGGAGGGCCGCGGCGAGGCCGACGAGGAGGCCGGCGGGCTTCCCGCCGGGCATCCGGAAGAAGGCCAGGAGCACCAGCAGGACGGGCAGGACGGCGGTCTGGCCCGGGAAGGCGGCCGCACGGACGGGCAGCGAGACCATCATCAGCGCGACCAGCACGGGCGCGGCGAGCAGCGCGGTGCGGCGCGGCACCGGGTCGGGGAGCCCGCGCGCGGCGACCACGCCGACGGCGGCGACGAGCAGCAGGGTCACGCAGGTCCAGGCCACCTCCAGGGAGGAGGGCGCGCCGAGCCCGGCCAGGGGTTTGAGGACGAGGCCGGCGAAGGGGGTGCCGGTGAACCGTCCGGCGTCGTAGAGGGTGCCCGGGGGCGCGGTGCTCGCCGAGAGGTGGAGCTCGCTGAACCACTCGCCCGGGGGCACGCGCAGCACGGAGGCGGCCTGTCTGACGGTGAGCACCGCCGCGAGCGCCCACAGCAGGAGGCGCACCGCCCCGAGCCTGCCGCCACCGCCCATGACCGCGGCATGTCCGTTCGGCCCGCCGTGCTCCGCCGCATCAGCCACGCCTCGCCGTCCTCCCGCCCTGCCGACCGCAACCCCGGCTCCGTCCGGCTCCACCCGGCCGCCGCACCGCGGCTCACGCCGCGCCTGTCACTGGGGTTGACTACCGGGACGACGATATCCCCCGCGGGATCCCTAGGATGGCGGCATGAGCATCGTGAAGATCAACGCCCTGACCGTTCCCGACGAACAGCGGGAGGTGCTGGAGCAGCGGTTCGCCTCGCGGGCGGGTGCCGTGGAGTCCTCGGACGGGTTCGAGTGGTTCGAGCTGCTGCGGCCGATCGAGGGCACGGACCAGTACCTCGTGTACACGCGCTGGCGTTCCGAGGAGGACTTCCAGGCGTGGATGGAGGGGCCTATGAAGGCGGCGCACCAGGGCGGCGGGGACCGGCCGAAGCCTGCGGCGTCGGGGTCGCAGGTGTGGTCGTTCGAGGTCGTGCAGCAGGCGGCGCCGAAGAAGGCGTGAGGACGGCGGACGGGCCCAGGGCGTGCGTTCCCGGGCCCGTCCGTTCGGGCGCTCAGCTCCAGAAGGCGTCGCTCTCGTCGATGTCCTGCGTGCACTGGTCGATGTCGGTGATCTTGCCGCCGACGATGGTGAAGAAGAGCCCTTCGTGGATCTCGATGCCCCGGTCGCCGCGGTCCGCCATGGTGGTGTGGAAGGACATCGCGTGGCCCCTGCCGTCGACCAAGACGCGCTCCAGGGTGACCCGCAAGGTGCCCTTGGTCTCCTCTGCCATGCGGCGGTAGAGGTCGAGGACCGCTTCCCGTCCCTTGTGGTGCCCGGACAGGGGGCTGGTGCCGGGCACGTGGTGGATGACGTCAGCCGTCATCATGCCGCCCAGGGTCTCCATGTCGCCCTTGCCGAAGGCCTCGTAGCCGCGGCGGATCAGGGCACAGTCCGGATGCTCCGACATGACCGTCCACCCTTCGCTCGTGTGATTTACGCCTTTCCTCATCATCAGCCCGTGCCTGTGGATATTCCACGCGGGGGACGGGGGCGGGTCTCCACAATGGCGGCATGGACAGGAATTCGATCACCATGGCAGGCAGTGCGGGCACTACGGGCAGTACGGGCACTACGGGCATCGCGGCGGACCGGGGCGGCGCCTCCGGCTGGATCATCGCCCCGGAGCCGTTCACGACGGCGGACGCCACCGGCCTGCGGCGCGCGTACTACGCGGAGGTCGCCGGGCGGTACTGGAAGCGGTCCGTGACCGAGGCGGAGATCGACCAGGGGATGCTGGACGATCCGGCCGACGGGCTCGAACCGCCGACGGGGCAGTTCGTGGTCGGCCGGTACGACGGGCGGCCCCTGGCCTGCGGCGGCATACGGCTCCTCGACCCGGCCACCGCGGAGCTCACGAGGGTCTACGTCGACAAGAGCGCGCGCGGCACGGGCGGCGGGGCGGCTTTGCTCGCCGTACTGGAGGAAGAGGCGCGTGTGCTGGGCGCGGAACGGATGCGGCTGGACACCCGGACCGACCTGGTGGAGGCCCGCGCCCTGTACGCGCGTCACGGGTACCGCGAGATACCGGCGTACAACTCCGGCCCCTACGCGCAGCACTGGTTCGAGAAGCGGCTGGTCTGACCGGCCGGGGCGGGCGCAGGGGCGGCCGGCCGGTCAGGGCGCCGCGTGGTCCCGGCGGGGGAGGGTCTCGTAGGGCTCCTCCGCATCGGATCCGCACAGCTCCCGGTTGAGTTCCTCGACGAGTTTCACGAGGTCGGTGGGGCGCTCGGGGCCCCACCAGTCGCCGAGCAGTTCGGCGAGGGACTCCTGCCGGGCCCCGGCCAGCCGGTCCGCGGATTCGCGGCCCCGGTCGGTCAGGACCAGGGAGAGTCCCTCCCGGCGGGCGAGCCCGCGCTCCTCGACCTGTCGGGCGGCGTCGGTGATGGCCCTGAGCGGGACGGAGGTGCGTTCGGCGAGCACCGCCGGGTCGACCGAGCCGTACTTCTTGATCCGCAGCAGCAGCCAGCTGGCCGCGGGCAGCAGGTCGTAGCCCGCCTTCGCGGTGATCTTCTCGTAGACGCGGACACGGCCCTCGCGGGTGCCGAGCACGGACAGGGCGCGGGCGACCTCGTCGTGTGAGGAGCGCTGGACGGGGTTGGAGGCGAGGGTCTCCGTCACATCGGGTGCGGTGACGGATCCGCGCAGCTTGTCCTCCTTGAGGAACCAGGAGATCAGGAACGCGAGCAGGACCACGGGGACCGCGTAGAGGAAGACGTCGGTGATGGCGCTGGAGTAGGCGTCCAGCACCCGGGTCCGCAGTGCGGCAGGGAGGGCGCCGATGGCCCGGGGGTCCGCCTCGATGCGTTCGGGGCTCGCCGCGGGCGGGAGGGAGATGCCGGCGAGGGTGGTGGTGAGCTTCTCGCCGAGCCGGCTGGTGAAGATCGTGCCGAAGATGGCGACGCCGAAGGAGGCGCCGATGGAACGGAAGAAGGTGGCACCGGAGGTGGCGACTCCGAGGTCGGCGTAGCTGACGGCGTTCTGCACCACCAGGACGAGCACCTGCATGACCAGTCCGAGGCCGGCGCCGAAGACGAAGAAGTAGGCGCTCATCTCCAGGTCGGAGCTGGTGCGTTCCAGCTGGTGCAGCAGCAGCAGTCCGATGGCGGTGACGGCGGTGCCGGTGATGGGGAAGACCTTCCAGCGCCCGGTGCGGCTGACGATCTGCCCGGAGGCGGTGGAGGCGATCAGCAGGCCGAGCACCATCGGCAGCATGTGGACGCCGGACATGGTCGGCGAGACGCCCCGGACGACCTGGAGGAAGGTGGGCAGGTAGACCATCGCGCCGAACATGGCGAAGCCGACGATGAAGCTGATCACCGAGCAGAGGGTGAACGTGCGGATCCGGAACAGCTTCAGCGGCAGGACCGGTTCGGCGGCGCGCCGCTCGACGAACAGGAAGGCGACGAGGAGGACGGCGCCGAGGACGGCGAGGCCCACGATCCGGGCCGAGCCCCAGCCCCAGTTGCCGCCGAGGGAGGCGACGAGGACGAGGCAGGTGGCGACGCCGGCGATCAGGGCGGTGCCGAGGTAGTCGATGGTGTGCCGTCGATGGTGTGCCGGGAGGGCCGGGCGGGGATCCGCAGGACGGCGGCGATGACGACGAGGGCGACGAGACCGATGGGGAGGTTGATGTAGAAGACCCAGCGCCAGGAGAGGTGGTCCACGAACAGGCCGCCCAGCAGGGGGCCGAGCACGCTGGTCGCGCCGAAGACGGCGCCGAAGAGGCCCTGGTACTTGCCGCGTTCGCGGGGCGGGACGATGTCGCCGACGATCGCCATCGACAGCACCATCAGCCCGCCGCCGCCCAGGCCCTGGAGGGCGCGGAAGCCGATCAGCTGCGGCATGTTCTGGGCGAGGCCGCAGAGGGCGGAGCCGATCAGGAAGATGACGATGGCGTACTGGAAGAGCTTCTTGCGGCCGTACTGGTCGCCGAGTTTGCCCCACAGGGGGGTGGCGGCGGTGGAGGCCAGCATGTAGGCGGTGACCACCCACGACAGGTGCTCCATGCCGCCGAGCTCGCTCACGATCGTGGGGAGGGCGGTGGAGACGATCGTCTGGTCGAGTGCGGCGATCAACAGGCCCAGCAGCAGGGCCCCGATCGACACGAGCACTTCCCGGGAAGCGTGTTCGGCGCCCTGGGCGGGGTTCGCGGGCGACGCGGTCACGTCCTGAGCCATCGGCTCCTCCTCACGCCGGATCAACATCTCCATCCTGAGCGGTCTGTCCGGTTATGGCCTCTCGGAAGGGTTGGGTGGGACCAAAGGGGTCTGCATAATCGCTGGCAGTGTCCAGGGAGGGGTTACCAGTGAGCGCTGAGCGCTGTCCGGAATGCGGCGCCGCGGGCGCCGACTGCACGTGTGCGCGGGGGGTGGGGTTCAACCCGCTGCGCATCCGCCCGTACATGGCCGTGCCCGAGGCCGACGGGACGGTGCCCGCGCAGACGCCGACGCCGCCCCAGCCCGTCCTGGGTGCGGTGGCCCCGCCCGGCCCCACGGCCGGCTCCCCCTTCCCGGCCCTCCCGCCCGACCCGGCCCCCGGCGTGCCGGGGGGCGACGAGGCCACGACGACGGCGATCCCGCCCCTGCCGTCCACCCCGGCGGTGATCCCGCCCGTCCCGGCTGCCGAGGCGCCGACGGCCGTGTTCCCGCCGGTCGCGGCGGCCCCTCAGGCCACCGGCGCCGCGATACCCGGGCCGCCGCCGGCGGCCGACCAGACCATGCCGCTGCGGGCCGTGCCCCCGCGGGGGCCCGGTGCGCGGCGGCCCCGGGCGGGTGCCGGGCGGCCGGAGGCCAAGCGGCGGCGCGCGGTCCCGTTGCTGGCGGCGGCCGGGGCGGTGGTGGCCGCCGGTGTGCTGGCGCTGGCGGTGGGGCTGTTCACGGGCTCGGGGGAGGACGGCACCGCGCTGGCGGAGCCCAAGCCGTCGGTGTCCGTGGCCGGCGAGACCCCGGCCGCGCCGTCGGAGACGCCGTCCGGCCCTGCGGAGAGCGCCTCCGCGCCGGCCTCGCCGTCCGCGTCGGCGAGTGCGTCCCGGTCGGCCTCGCCGTCCCCGAGCGCCTCCCGTAGCTCGGCGCCGCCGTCCCCGAGCCCGTCCGCGAGCACGCCCCGCGCCACCAAGCCCGTCGCGCCGCCCCCTCCGCCGGCCGCGAAGCCCGCGACCCTGCGTTCCGGCGACTCGGGCCCCGAGGTGCTGAAGCTCCAGCGGTTGCTGGCGGAGCGGGGCATGTACGACGGCCGGTTCGACGGCCGGTACGGCCGCTCCGTGGAGCGGGCCGTCACGGACTTCCAGATGGAGTACGGGGTCTACGAGGACGACTGGGGCGTCTACGGTCCGGCGACCCGGCGCGCCCTGGAGGGATAGGTCACGCCCGGGGCGGTGGCGTGCACCGCCCCGGGTTTTGTATCGTGTAGGAACAAAGTGGTTCCGTCCACACCCCCTGACCGGTGGGCGGAACCACTTGTTCTCTTCTCCCGCCCCGTCTGGAGCCCGCCGATGTCGGCCAGCACCGCCTCCGCCCACGTCGTCCTCACCGCCAGGGCCCTGCTCCTGGACATGGACGGCACCCTGGTCGACTCCGACGCGGTGGTGGAGCGCTGCTGGCGCGAGTGGGCGCTGTCGCACGGACTGGATCCGCAGGAGGCCCTCAAGGTGGTCCACGGCCGCCAGGGCTACGCCACGATGGCCATCCTGCTTCCCGAGCGCCCGATGGAACTCAACCACGCCGAGAACGCCGAGATGCTGGCCCGCGAGACGGCCGACACCGAGGGCGTGGTGCCCGTCGCGGGGGCACCGGAGTTCATGGCGGCGATCGCCCGCCTGCCGCACGCCCTGGTCACCTCGGCCGATGCCGCCCTGGCCGGGGTCCGCATGACGGCCGCCGCCCTGCCCATGCCGGGCGTGCGGATCACCGCCGAGTCGGTCGGGGCCAGCAAGCCCGACCCGGAGGGCTTCCTCAAGGGCGCCGCCGAGCTGGGCGTGGACCCGGCCGACTGCGTGGTCTTCGAGGACTCCGGCGCCGGCATCGCGGCGGGCCTGGCGGCCGGCATGCGCGTGATCGGCATAGGCCCGCGCGCCGCGGCCCACGGCCCCACGGCCCACGTCGACGACCTCACCGCGGTCCGCGTCGAAGCCGGCGAGGACGGTTCGATCCGGCTCACCCTCGCCCCGGCTTAAGCCGGGGCGAGGGGGCGCGACCGGCGTCAGCCCGTGATCGCCTCGTAGAGCGAGAACCCGGCCAGCGCCAGCATCACGCACGCCGCGACCTTGGTGATGAGCCGCAGCGGGACGTACTTCATGAGGGTGCGCCCGCCCAGGATGCCGATGCCCGCCACCGCCCAGAGCGCCAGCACGGCGCCGAGGCCGACGGAGAGCGGGTTGTCGTACCGTGCCGCGAGGTTGGCGGTCATGATCTGGGTCAGGTCCCCGAACTCGGCGACCAGGATCAGCATGAAGCCGGCGCCGGAGACCTTCCAGAAGGACTGGTCGGCCGGAGCCTTGACCTCTTCCTCCTCGTCGCCCTTCTTGAAGAGGAGCATGGCCGCGCCCGCGAGGAAGAGCAGGCCGACGACGCCCTGGACGAGCCGGTGCGGCAGGAGCGTGAGCACACTGCCCGCGGCGATGGCGAGCGCGACGTGCACGGCGAAGGCGGCGGCCACGCCCGCGAAGACGTAGGAGGCGCGGTAGCGGGTGCCGAGCATCAGGCCGGCCAGGGCCGTCTTGTCGGGGAGTTCCGCCAGGAAGACGACGCCGAAGGCGATCGCCAGCACGGTGAAGCTGAACACGGGGTGAAACCTCGATCGGTCGGGCAGGACGCCATCGGGACCGAGAGACCTGGGGTGTTTCAGGGGTCGCTTCGGCTCGGCGGCGCCCTGGGGTACGTCGACACGTCACACACCGCGCGCATGCGGTGTACGCATGCTGCGCCGCGCGCGTCGCGCCACATGGACAGGACACTGCGGCCGAAGGTCTCGCTGGCGGGCCGCTGACGCCGCCTGCCTCCGGGCGCCGGCTGGTGTGACCCAGCAGTATGTCGACGGTCCGGCGAAGAGCTACTCCCCTTCTGCTCCGTCCAGGGTACGCGACGGCGACCACGGCACCAGGGCGTCCGGAATGTGAGCTTGGCCCCACCCTGCCCGGCTCCGGCGGCCGGAATCTCAACTTCCCCTTGAATGCGGGCCGTTGATCTCCTTGATGTGACGTGCCCATGTCGGCAATCTGTCACCTGGCGCCCATCCCCGCGACATCCGGCGCCGCCACCATGGCCGCGCCCCGCCGGGGCCGCACGGCCGTCAACCCCCCGCTCCAGGGAGCCCCTCATGCCCCTCACGCCCTTCCGCACGCCCTCTGTCTACGCGCGTCGCCTCCGCCGCGCCGGACGTGCCGGCGTCCTCGCGTCCGCCGTCGCACTCGCCGCCCTCACCTCCCTCGTGAACGCGCCGGCCGCCCTGGCCTCCCCGCCCACCCCGATCAGCGCCGCCGAGGCCCGCGCCTACCTGGACACCGTCACCCCGGTCGCGGAGGGCTCCCTCACCGGCTACAGCCGCAGCCTGTTCCCGCACTGGATCACGATCTCCGGCACCTGCAACACCCGCGAGACGGTCCTCAAGCGCGACGGCGTCAACGTCGTCACCGACTCCTCCTGCGCCGCCGTCAGCGGCAGCTGGTACTCCGAGTACGACGGCGCCACCTGGACCGCCGCCTCGGACGTGGACATCGACCACATG
>NZ_JZWV01000551.1 GCF_000966975.1 Streptomyces katrae
TGGACATCGACCACATGGTCCCGCTCGCCGAGGCCTGGCGTTCGGGCGCCAGCACCTGGACCACCGCCAAGCGCCAGCAGTTCGCCAACGACCTGACCCGCCCTCAGCTCATAGCCGTCACGGACAACGTCAACCAGGCCAAGGGCGACCTCGACCCCGGCAAGTGGCTGCCGCCGCGCACCGCCTACCGCTGCACCTACGCCCGGTCCTGGGTCGAGGTGAAGCAGTACTGGGGGCTGAGCATGGACGCCGGGGAGAAGACCGCCCTGGTCGGCATCCTGAACGGCTGCTGACACCCGGCCGCTCCCCCGGATTTTTCACCCCCGCTATCCCCCGCCAGGGGGAGGCCGGGCCCCCGCCCCGCCCCGTACCGTGATCCAAAGGGCTGTCGAGGAGGGGGAGTCGGATGGCCGGACTGCGACTGGGACCACTGCTGCGCCACGTCGACTGGGACACGGGCGGCTCCGCCACGATCTGGGTCGAGGCGGACCGCCCGTGCACGGCGGAGGTGCGGTGTGCCGACGGGGCCGGCGGCAGCGCCCGCACCTTCCAGATCACCGGCCACCACTACGCTCTGATACCGGTCACCGGCCTGACGGCCGGCACGGCGACGGCGTACGAGGTGCTGCTCGACGGGGTGCCCGTCTGGCCCGAGCCCGGCGGCCGCTTCCCGCCCAGCACCATCGCCGTCCCGGCGGTGGGCGGCGGGCCCGGCCGCCCCGCGCCCGGGCTGCGGGTCACGTTCGGCTCCTGCCGGCAGGCCGCCCCGCCCGCCGGCCGGCGCGGTCCGCACGGAGCCGACGCCCTCGACACCCGCGCGGCACGGCTGGCCGCCGACCCCTCGGAGCCCCGCCCGGACCTCCTGCTGCTCCTCGGCGACCAGGTCTACGCCGACCAGCTGTCGAAGGAGACCCGGCGGTGGCTGGCGGCCCGCCGGGACCTGCGCGAGGCCCCCGGCGCCCAGGTCGCGGACTACCAGGAGTACACCCGCCTCTACGACGAGTCCTGGGGCGACCCGGAGATCCGCTGGCTGCTGTCCACCGTCCCCAGCCTGCACATGTTCGACGACCACGACGTCATAGACGACTGGAACACCAGCGCCGCCTGGCAGGCGGAGATGCGCGCCACCCCCTGGTGGCCGGAGCGGGTCCTCAGCGGGCTGATGTCGTACTGGGTGTACCAGCACCTGGGCAACCTCTCCCCCGCCGAGCTCGCCGCGGACCCCCTCTACGCCGCCGTCCGCGCCACCCCGGACGGCACGGACGCGCTGCGCGCCTTCGCGGCCGCGGCGGACGCCGATCCGGCGTCGGTGCGCTGGAGTTACCGGCGGGACTTCGGCCGGACCCGGCTCCTGATGGTCGACACCCGGGCCGCGCGGGTGCTGGCCGAGGACGGGCGGGCCATGCTCGACCCGGCGGAGCAGCGCTGGCTCCGGGAGAACGCCCTGTCGGGGCACGGCGGTTACGACCACCTGCTGATCGGCTCCTCACTGCCGTGGCTGATGCCGCCGCTGATCCATGACGCCGAGGTGTGGAACGCCGCGCTCTGCCGCGGCGAGCGCGGGCAGAGATGGGCGCGGATCGGGGAGGACCTGCGCCGGCGCAGCGATCTGGAGCACTGGGCGGCGTTCCCGGCGTCGTTCGCCGCGCTGAGCGACCTGATCGAGGAGGTCGGGACCGGACCGAAGGCCCCGGCGACGGTCGCCGTCCTGTCCGGGGACGTCCACCACGCGTACGTGGCCGAACCGCTCATACCCAGTACGGCGCGGGTCTTCCAGTTGACCTGTTCGCCGGTGCACAACTCCATCCACACGCTGGTGAAATGGGGCTTCCGGCTGGGCTGGTCACGGCTGGGCCGCTGGCTGGGGCGCGGCTTCTCACGGCACGGCCGGACGGGGCGGCCGCCGCTGAGCTGGCGGCGCACGGGCGGCCCGTGGTTCGGCAACCAGCTGATGACGCTGACCCTGGCGGGGCGTGAAGCCCGGCTCCGGCTGGACCAGGCCCGCTCGTCGCGGGCCGGCGCCCGCCTGGTGACGGTGCTGGACCGCCGGCTCACCGGAGCGGAGTAGGCCGCGGCTCCGGGGCGGGGGCGCCGGGCGTACGCTGTATGGCTGTCAAGCCGCCCCTGCCGCCTCCCCGCGACCACGCGGCGCTCCGGACTGGGGAGTCCCGCTGTGATCGAGACGCTGGGGTCGCTGACCGCGACCCCGTGGATCTACGTCCTCGTGGCGGTGTCGGTCCTGCTGGACGTGTTCCTGCCGGTGCTGCCGAGCGGGGTCCTGGTGATCACCGCCGCGGCGGCGGCCGCCGGGGGGCCGCCCGCGCGGGTCCCGGACGTCGCGGTCCTGCTGACGGTCGCCGCCACGGCCTCGGTACTGGGCGACCTCACGGCCTACCGGCTGGCGCGCCGCAGCGGGCCTCGCCTGGACCGCGCCATCGCCCGTTCCCGCCGCCTGACCCGGGCCCACGAACGGCTGGGCACGGCCCTGGCCCGCGGCGGCGGCCTGCTGGTGGTCCTCGCCCGCTTCGCCCCGGCCGGCCGCTCGGTGGTCTCGCTGGGCGCGGGCAAGACGCAGCGCAAGGTGGGCGAGTTCCTGCCCTGGTCGGTCCTCGCGGGCATCAGCTGGGCCGGCTACAGCGTGTCGCTGGGCTACTTCGGCACCCAGTGGCTGGGTACGGCCTGGCTCGGGACGGCGGTCTCCCTGATCGCCCTCTTCACCGCCGGCTCCCTGGCCGCCTTCCTGCTGCGCCGCCCCTCCCCCACGCCCCCGGCAACGGCCTGACCCGCCCGTCCCCACCCGTGCCCCGAAATCCCCACCCGTGCCCCGAAAGGATGGGCCGGGTGGGCCAGTGGGTCACCCGTTCACCCGGCAGCAATCGCGGGCCGCCGCCCCGGCTTCTAGCGTCCAGAACACGGCGCGCCACCGAATCGGCGCCATGTCCCTGTCCCGGCCGCGCCGTCCCGAGGAGCCCGAGGAGATCTCGCCATGCCCCCCACGCGCATCCGGCATCGCCTGACCGGAGTCGCCGCCGCGACACTGGTCATCGCCGCCGCCGCACCCGCCTCCGCCGCCCCCGCCGGCGGTACGACCCCCTCCGCCACGGTCTCGCCCGGCACGGTCTCCCCGGGCGGCCGCGTAGGCCTCAACGTCGACGGCTGCACCACCCGCACCGGCCGGGCGTCCTCCCGTGTCTTCAACACCGTCACCCTGGCCCCGGGCAGCGCCACCGCGAGCAACCTCTCCGGCTCGGCCACCGTCTTCAGCGACGCCACCCCCGGCTCCTACCCCGTGACCTTCGAGTGCGGCGGCCGCCGGGTCAACGTCACCCTCCAGGTGGCCCCCGGCGCCGCGCGCGGTGGCCTCGGCGGCAGCATGGACTCCATGAGCC
>NZ_JZWV01000552.1 GCF_000966975.1 Streptomyces katrae
AGCATGGACTCCATGAGCCGGGGCCAGATCGCCGTCGGCGGCACCCTCGCGGCCGGCGCGCTCGGCGCCGGTGTCTGGCTGCTGCGCCGCCGCGCGGCGGAGGCCCGCTGACGCTCACACCGCGGCAGCGGCCCGCCCGCGCACCTGCACCCCGTCCAGCAGCAGCCGCGTCGCCTCGGCCACGGCGTCCACGGCGGCGTCGAACACCTCCCGGTTGTGCGCGGCCGGCGCCCGGAACCCGGAGACCTTCCGCACGTACTGGAGCGCGGCCGCGCGGATCTCCTCCTCGGTGGCCTTCTCGGGGATGGCGGGCGGGCGCAGGGTCTTGATGGAACGGCACATACCTCCACTATGACCCCGCGGGCGGCAGCTCGGCCCCGGAAAGCCTGATGATGAGCCCGGCCTGCAGCCGTCCCCGCAGCTCCGGATCGGCGACCTCCTCCAGCAGGGCGATCGCCTGCCGGGTGCCCTCCGCGGCCCGCCGGTCCTCCCTGAGGGAGGCGGTCTGGGCTGCCATGTGCCGCAGGGCGGCGTCGGCCCTGCGGTGGAAGAGCTGCCCGACCAGGGTGACGACCACCCCGACGGAGCTGGTCACCACCCCCACGTACGCCTCCCCGCCGCTCTCGGCCTTCCACACCCCGAGCGCGATCCCGAAGAGCAGCACGGCCGCGCCGACGCCGGCGAACCACTGGCTGGTGGCGAAACTGGCACGGGCCTGCGTCAGCCCGTACGCGTAGTACTCGACGAGCATCGGCGTGAACCCGTCGGCCGTTCCCCTTCCCCCCTCCCCCCGCCCCGCGGAGGCGTCCACCAGCCGAGGGTCCCCCGTCTCCCCGGGCTCGGCCGTCCTCTCGCCCAGCCGCGCGAGCAGCCGCTCCCGCTCGGCCTCCCGCGCCCGCTCGAACCGGCCCCGGCCCGGCCACCAGGCCGCCAGCCCCAGCCAGCCGGCCCCGATCCCGAACGCCCCGACGGGCGGGATCCACTCCTCGGCACCCGGCACGCCCATCACCCCCTGCGGGATGGTCCCCGCGCCGCCGAGCGGGAAACCGGCCCGGATCCTAGACTGACGAACGCCCGGAATGTCCACGTACGGCGAATCAAGGGAGACGCCCGATGGCCAAGCGAGGAAACAAGAAGCGCGCCCGCAAGAAGAAGAAGGCCAACCACGGAAAGCGCCCCAACGCCTGACCGCGGCCCACACCCCGAAGCCCCCGACCGCAACCGGCCGGGGGCTGGTGGATGGGGATCACCTCCCAGGTATGCCGATGAGCCGCCCCGCATCCGCCCCCACGCCGGATGTCACGGCCGGCGCGGCATGGGGCCCGGTGCCCGTCGAGGCGGGCAGCGACGCGATGCCGCCGGCGATGAAAGCGGCCGAGGTCATGACCATCATGTAGCGGAACATCCGCCGCCTGGCGGGGGCCGGGCTCGGGGTGTGAACGTGATGGGACATGACTACTGCTCCTCTCGGTATCCCGCCGCTCCGCCGTTCCGTCGCGACCGGACCTCAAGTAAGCGGCCGACCGGCACCCCCGGTCACGCCCCGAAACCCCGTGCCTTGACACCCCCACCCACCCGTGCAGCCCCCACCCGGGCCCTGGCAAACTCCAGCCAAACGATCTTCGAACCCGATCGGGAGGCACAACAGGTGGATGTCGACGAGTTCCTCGCCCGCCCCCTCGTGGCGCGCGTAGCCACGCAGGGGCCCGAGGTCCGGCCCGTGTGGTTCCTCTGGGAAGACGGGGCCTTCTGGTGGCTGACCGGGTCCTACTCCCGCATGGAGCGGATCCTCGCCGTCGATCCCCGCGTCGCGCTGGTCGTCGACACGTGCGAGCTCGCCGACGCCGAGGTCCTCTCCGTGACCTGCCGCGGCACGGCCCAGGTCGTCCCGCTCGACCGGGCCCGGGCCCTGCGCAAACTGACCCGCTACCTGGGCCCCGACCCCCGGACCTGGCCGGCCCGCTTCTCGGAACCCCTGGACGACCCGGCGACCAAACTGGTCCGCTTCACCCCGAACCGCACCCCACACCTGCGCGACCTCTCCTGGTGAACCAGGGAAGCGTCCACCCTCGTGGTGGCCGGCCCGTGCCATGCGCCGCGTGTGCACCGGTGCCCTCTTGCATGCCCCATCCACTACCCACACCGTGATGAAGATGCGGCTCAGCGTTCTGACGACGCAGGGGGGAGGGCAACGCATGGTGACTTCAGCGACACCATGGGCCAGGGCGACCTTCGGGGCAGTGGCCGATCAGCTGACCGAAGCGATCCCGGCGTGCCTCATGGAAGCCCACACCAGGGCCCGCCACGGCCATGAAGGAGTGCACACCCAGACGCTGGAGGCCTACGGCCACGGCCTCTACGCGGCGCAGTACGAAACGCTGGCCGCCAAACTCTCTCCGCTCAGCGGGGCGATAGCCCGGCGGTTACAGAACCGCACTGTGATGATCATCGGCGGCAACGTCATCTACCCCATCCGGTACGCGAAGAAGGATGTGCCGGTCACGGCGGCGCGGCTGCGGAAGGCGGCCGGCTTCCGGGCTGACCTGATCCGGCGCCACGGCCCAGAGCCGATGCAGCAGGTTCTCGACCTCGGCCTGGAGGAACTGGACGAAGAGCCCCTGCACCCGGACGTAGCCCTGCTTCCGCCGGAACTGCGGCTGATCATCGTGGCGTACGCCTGCTCGATGGACCAGGGCGTGATGCGGATCGAATGGGGCTCGGCAGAGCTACGCCGGGAGGACCGCTACCTCCTCTGGCACCACCACGAACCACTCATTCCACCGACCACCCCCCGCGCCGCGTAGCCTGTCGCGGCCCAGTGCCTGTTGACGTCACATGTGGATGCAAAAGGCCCCCCGCCATGATCGGCGGGGGGCCTTCTCGCTGGTGGGCGCGGACGGTTTCGAACCGCCGACATCTGCTTTGTAAGCTCGTCCAACACTGGACCGGAATCGATCCGGCACAGGATACGACGACTCCGTGCAACCGCTCGCCACCGCCGGTGTTCGCCTCCGTTGATGTCAGCGGTGGATGTCAGAAGCTGATCACCACCAGGACCACTTCTTCTTGCTCAGCCCGCGCAGCTTGGCCTTCGCCTCCTTCGCCTCGGCCTGAGCGACCCCACGCCGGGTCCAGCGCCCCTGGTGCTTGGCGCACTGCCCGCTCCCCAAGATCGCCTTGTTTCGGCACCGGCCTCCACGCTCCGTATCCGCTCCACACTTCGGTTGCGTCACCCCCTCCGGCACCTTCAAGAGGTGCTCACGCCGCGTGAGTGAGAGAGGAGCGACCTTGGCCCACGTTGATGAGACAAGGATGATCACAACAATGATCGTGATCATTGCGAGTTCCTGACGCTGGTTTGACACGCATCGGTTGGCCAGGTGTGCGGATGCCTGTGCGTTCCTGGCCTTCTTCCTCACGGCCAGCAGGCCATGTCTGAGCCTCCGGGTTCAGTTGCCCACCTGCCGTTCGGCCTGCCAGCATGCGCGGTCAGGTGGGCTTCGTCATGACCGGATGGATGCTAGCCAGCTACGAGCACTCTCCCGGTGCGGTGCGATTACTCTCGGATGTAAAGGCAGTTGACACGACTTCGCTGAGTAATCGCTAACATGCGGCGAGAATCAAGTTTCACCGATCGATTGCGCCTATGGTGCGCAATGCAGTGGGGACGGTGTACACGGGGTAGCTGGCCGATATGGCTTGTTTCTATCTCTGTCGACGTCTCTGCCGCCCCCGGGTGATCGGTCGCTTTGAGGGCGGATCCCAGTGCCGAGCCCGCCGTCTGGCGCTAGGCCGTTTCCTTCGGATCACCTTGCTGACCAGATGAAGATGGCGG
>NZ_JZWV01000553.1 GCF_000966975.1 Streptomyces katrae
GGTTTGGGGTGGGCGGGAGCGGACAGGTGCCGGGGGAGGCACCGTGGCGTGCCGGTCAACGGCCGGCTCCGGCTTCTTGCGGGGCCGTGCCCCGATCCGGAGGCGAAGGATGGACGTGAACCGCGGGCACGAGGACCCTGAGCGGGGCGGCGTGCCGGTCCCGGACACTGGGGCGATGGTCGACGAGCACGGCAGGCCGCCCGGCGTGCCCTCCCGTACGGGGACGGGTGCCGGCGCGGCCGCCGACCCCGCGCGGGTGGACGCGGCGCGGCTCCCCGAGGGGCCGATGGCGGAGGCCGAGAGCGAAGCCGAGGTGAACGTACTGGTCAGCCACTGTGACCGGGAGGGTGCCGAGGCCGTGCTGGGCGTCCTGGCGGAGGCGTTCCCCGACATGACCCCGCCGGTGACGGCCAAGCCCCCGGCGGGGGCCGCCACCGGGACCGCGTCGGCGGCCCCGAGCATCTGGGCGGTGACGGTGGACGCCCGCCGCCGGGCGCCCGGCGCGGTCCTGCGGCGGGCCCGGCCGGCCTCGCCGGTCACGGCCGAGCTGGACGGCGCCGCCGAACCGGTGCGCCGAGTCCGCGACGTCCTGGAGCACGCCTTCGCCGGCGAGCACCTGGGCACCGTCTCCGGGGAGCACGAGCTCCAGGTCGCCCTGCGGCTGACCGCCCGCGACGACGCCTGAGCCGCGCCGCGCGGAGCCGCGCCGCCCTACGTCAGGTCGAAGCGGCCCGCCCTGGCACCCAGGACGAACTTGCGCCACCCGTTCGGGGCGAAGACCAGGGACGGGTCACCGGGGCGGTCGCTGTCGCGCATCGCGATGAACCCCTCCACGAAGGCGACCTGGAGGTCGCCCGCGCCCCGGCTGCTCGGCTGCCAGTCGGCCCCGCTGAGATCGAGCTCGGGCCTGCCCCGGTCAGCGAGGGTCCGCGCGGTGGTGCTCTCGGCCATCTGCCTGCTCCTCCCGGTACGTCACGTACGTCACGTCGTCGTCCGGTGGCCCAGGGTAGCCATCGCGGCGGGTGCCGCACAGACCGCGGACCGGACGCGTCACCCGTGGGCCGTGCGGCGGGTCCGGCCCGCTCAGGTGTCCGGCTGTCCGGCCCCCACCAGCCACATGGCGAAGAACTGCGCACCGCCGCCGTACGCGTGGCCCATCGCCCGGCGGGCGCCCGGCACCTGGTGCTCCCCGGCCAGCCCGCGGACCTGGAGGGCCGCCTCCGCGAAGCGGATCATGCCGGAGGCGCCGATCGGGTTGGTGGACAGTACGCCCCCGGACGGGTTGACGGGGAGGTCGCCGTCGAGTTCGGTGACCCCGGCCTCGGTGAGCTTCCAGCCCTCGCCCTCCTGGGCGAAACCCAGGTTCTCCAGCCACATCGGCTCGTACCAGGAGAAGGGGACGTACATCTCCACCGCGTCGATCTCCCGGCGCGGGTCGGTGATCCCGGCCTGCCGGTAGACGTCGGCGGCGCAGTCCTTGCCGGCCTGCGGGGAGACGAAGTCCTTGCCCGCGAAGAGCGTCGGCTCGCTGCGCATCGCCCCGCCGTGCACCCAGGCCGGGGGCCGGGGCGAACGGGCCGCGCCCGCCCGGTCGGTGAGGACCATCGCGCAGGCCCCGTCCGAGGACGGGCAGGTCTCGGAGTAGCGGATCGGGTCCCAGAGCATGGGCGAGGACTGGACCTTCTCCAGGGTGATGCCGTGCTCGTGGAGGTGCGCGTACGGGTTCTTCAGGGCGTTGCGCCGGTCCTTGTAGGCGACGAGCGAGCCCACCGTGTCGGGCGCGCCGGTGCGCCGCATGTACGCGCGCACGTGCGGGGCGAAGAACCCGCCCGCGCCGGCCAGCAGCGGCTGCTGGAAGGGGACCGGGAGGGAGAGCCCCCACATGGCGTTCGACTCGGACTGCTTCTCGAAGGCCAGGGTCAGGACGGTGCGGTGGACACGGGCGGCGACGAGGTTGGCGGCGACGAGCGCGGTGGACCCGCCGACCGAGCCGGCGGTGTGCACGCGGAGCATCGGCTTGCCGACGGCTCCGAGGGCGTCGGCGAGGTAGAGCTCCGGCATCATCACGCCCTCGAAGAAGTCGGGGGCCTTGCCGATGACGACGGCGTCGATGTCCGCCCAGGTCAGTTCCGCGTCGGCGAGGGCGCGGACCGCCGCTTCGCGGACCAGGCCGGCGAGGGAGACGTCGTGGCGGGCGGCGACGTGCTTGGTCTGCCCGACGCCGACGACCGCGACGGGCTCCTTCCCGGTACTCGTCATGCGCGGTCCCCTTCCAGGACGGCGACCAGGTTCTGCTGGAGGCAGGGGCCGGAGGTGGCGTGGGCGACGGCCCGGTCGGACTCCCCGCGGTGGATCCGGGCGGCGGCCTCGCCGATGCGGATCAGGCCGGCGGCCATGACGGGGTTCGCGGCGAGGGCGCCGCCGGAGGGGTTGACGGTGACGTCCCCGCCGAGGCCGAGCGCCTTGCGCAGGACCACCTCCTGGGAGGAGAAGGGCGCGTGCAGCTCGGCGGTGTCCACGGGGGCGTCGAAGAGCCCGGCACGCTCGGCGGCGGTGCGGGTGGACGGGGAGTCGGTCAGGTCGCGCAGGCCCAGGCCGTGGGCCTCGATGCGGTGGTCGATGCCGGTGATCCAGGCCGGCCGCTCGCAGAGCCGGCGGGCGGTGTCGCCCGCCGCCAGGATCACGGCGGCCGCCCCGTCGCCGATGGGCGGGCAGTCCCCGGTGCGCAGCGGCGCCACCTGGTAGCCGCCCTGCGGGACGGCTCCGCGGAGCTGGGCGTGCGGGTTGTCCGCCGCGGCGGCCCGGCTGCGGGCGCCGATGGCGGCGAGGGCCGGCTCGTCGGTCTCCCCCGCGTCGATGAGCGCCTGGGCCTGGAGGGCGGCGAGGGCCACCGAGTCGGGCCAGAGGGGGGCGAGGTAGTACGGGTCGAGCTGGCGGGTGAGGACGTCGCGCACGGAGCCCGGGGAGGACTTGCCGTACGCGTAGACGAGCGCGGTGTCGGCCTCGCCGGTCTGGATCTTGACCCACGCCTCGTAGAGCGCCCAGGCTCCGTCCATCTCCACGTGGGACTCGGAGATGGGGGGCCAGGCGCCGACGCCGTCGAGGGTCATGGTGAAGGAGAAGGCACGGCCGGCGAGGTAGTCGCTGGAGCCGGAGCAGGTGAAGCCGATCTCGCCGGTCTTCAGGCCGGTGGCGGCGAGCACCTGGTGCAGGACCGGCATGACCATCTCGACTTCGCTGAGTTCGTCGGTGCGGCGGAGGTGGTCGCTCTGGGCGAAGGCCACGACGGCCACCTCACGGGCGTATCGGGTCGTCACAGCAGCTCCTTGTACGCGTCGTAGTCGGCGTCCGGCTCGCCGGTGGGGCGGTAGTGGTCGGGGTAGCGGCCGCCGTCGGTCCACACCGGTTCGACGCGCAGGCCCATGCGGACCTGGTCGTACGGGATACCGCCGATCCGGCCGTGGAGGGCGAGGCCGGCGCCGTCGAGGGCGATGTGGGCGTACACGTAGGGGACCTCGATGTCGAGGTTCTTCGCCTTGATGTTGACGATGCAGAAGGTGGTGACGGTGCCGGCCGGGCCGACCTCGACCCGGTCGGTGGTGGCGACCCCGCAGGTGGGGCAGGCGCCGCGCGGGGGGACGTACACCTTGTGGCAGGACGGGCAGCGTTCGCCGACGGTCCGCCGTTCGGAGAGGGCGTTGATGTAGGCGGTCTGGGCGCGGCCGGGGCTGTAGGTGTAGTCCAGCCGGGCCTCGGCGACGATCCCGGTGACGGGCTCGTCGAACACCCCGTCGTGCGGAGCCGCGCCCCCGGCCTTCCCTTCGCCTTCGTACGGCTCGAAGCAGGCGATGTCGGTGACGGCCCCGGTGCGTTCGGCGGCCCAGCGCACCCGGACCCGCATTCCGGTGCGCACGGCGTCGGGGCCGGGGACGTCGAGGGCGTGCAGCAGGGCGGTGTCGGCGCCGTCGAGCCGGACCAGGACCCAGGCGAAGGGGGTGCCCAGGGGCTGCCGGGGCCGTGGCTCACCGTTCCAGGCCCAGGTGGTGACGGTCCCGGTGGGCGCGACCTCGACGAGCTCGCGGAGCTCCTCGGCGGTGACGGGGTCGTACTCGACGGGCGGCACCATCACCTGCCCGCCGGAGGTCCGGACGCCGAGGACGACGCCTTCACGGAGCCCGGTGAGGAAGGCGCTCTGAACGGGCCCGAGGGACCGCGTGAAGGGAAACTCGACGACGAGGGGCGCGCGCAGCACCTCGGGCGGGGACGCGGCTGTCATGGAT
>NZ_JZWV01000554.1 GCF_000966975.1 Streptomyces katrae
CCCCCGGGGAGCGCAGCCCGGGGGGCAGGGCCCCGAGGTTCAGGGGGGTCCCGGGGCTTCCGGGGCGGAGCCCCGAGGGGCCGGGGCGGAGTCCCGGGGAACGGGGGAAGGGCGGGTGGGGGAACGGCCCCGCGGGGACGCCGAGCCCCGTGAGGGAACCGTCAGGCGCGCCGGTAGACCGGCGGACGCCGCTCCGCGAAGGCCCGCGCCCCCTCCTTCGCGTCGGCGGTGTCGAAGACCGGCCAGCCCCGCACCAGTTCGGCGGCCAGCCCTTCCGCCTCCGTCATCCCGGCGGTCTCGTAGACGGAGGCCTTCACCGCCTCGACGGCCAGCGGCCCGCACGCGTTGATCCGTTCGGCGATCTCCAGGGCCGCCTCCAGCGCCGTCCCCTCCGGCACCACCCGCCCCACGAGCCCGATCCGCGCCGCCTCCTCCGCCGAGTAGGGGCGCCCGGTCAGCAGCATCTCCAGCGCGTGCGTGCGCGGGATCTGCCGGGGCAGCCGTACCGTGGAGCCGCCGATCGGGAACAGCCCCCGCCTGACCTCGAACAGCCCGAACGTGGCCCCGGCCCCGGCGACCCGGATGTCGGTCCCCTGGAGGATCTCGGTGCCGCCCGCCACGCAGTAGCCCTCCACCGCAGCGATCACCGGCTTGCGCGGCCGGTGGTGGCGGAGCATCGCCTTCCAGTGGAGGTCGGGGTCGGCCTTGAGGCGGTCGCGGTACTGGTCGCCCGCCATGCCCTTCCCGGCCAGCGCCTTGAGGTCCATGCCGGCGCAGAAGTCCCCGCCCGCGCCGGTGAGGACCACCGAGCGGATCCCGTCGTCCGCGTCCGCCTCCAGCCAGCCGTCGTACAACCCCACCAGCAGCGGAAGCGAGAGCGCGTTCTTCGCCTCCGGCCTGTTCATGGTGAGCACCAGCGTGGCGCCCTGGCGGTCCACGGTGAGGTGTTCCGTCCCACCCATTGCCGTCCTCCCGTCTCGAGACCTAGAACAGGTTGCAGGAGGGCAGGGTGCAGTACAAGGGTTTTCTGACGCCTAGTCAGTTTTCTTGGTGTGCGCCCTTCCCAGTTGCGCCGGGCGACGCTCTAATGACCGCCGAGCAGACCGGCCGCCCGGTCCGGGTCAGGAGGAGGAACGGTGGAGTACAACCTTGCCGACCTGTTCGAGTCGGTCGTGGACGTGGTCCCCGACCGCGAGGCGCTGGTGTACGTGGACCACCCCGGGACCGGCGCCGAGCGCCGCCTGACGTACGCGGAGCTGGACGCGGCCGCGAACCGCGTCGCGCACCACCTGACCGACAGCGGCCTGCTGCCCGGGGAGCACGTGGGGCTGCACCTCTACAACGGCGTCGAGTACCTGCAGACCGTCCTGGCCTGCCTCAAGGCGCGTCTGGTCCCGGTGAACGTCAACTACCGTTACGTGGAGGAGGAGCTGGTCTACCTCTACAACGACGCCGACCTCGCCGCCCTCGTCTTCGAGGGCGAGTTCACCGAACGGGTCGCGGCCGCGCTCCCCCAGACCCCGCGGCTGCGCCACCTGATCCGGGTCGGCGCCACGCCCCCGGGCGCGCCGGAGCCGGCGATCGTGCCGGTGGCGTACGGGGACGCCGAGGCGGCCGGCTCCCCGGAGCGCGGGTTCCCGCCGCGCAGCCCCGACGACCTGTTCATCATCTACACCGGCGGCACGACCGGCATGCCCAAGGGCGTGATGTGGCGGGCCGAAGACCTGTTCTTCGCCGGGCTGTTCGGCGGGGAACCCTCGGGCGAGCCCGTCAAGCGGCCCGAGGAGCTGGCGGAGCGGGTCGCGGCCCGCGGCGCCGGCCTCACCTTCTTCCCCGCTCCCCCGCTGATGCACGGCACGTCCACCCTGACCTCGTTCATCGCCTTCAACTACGGGCAGCGGGTGGTGATCCACCGCAAGTACGCGCCGGAGGAGGTGCTGCGCACCATCGAGAAGGAGCGGGTGTCGAGCGTGTCGCTGGTAGGCGACGCGATGCTCCGGCCGCTGATCGACGCACTGAACGGGCCGCTGAAGGGGACGGACCTCTCCTCGCTGTTCAGCGTCTCCTCTTCGGGGGCGATCATGTCGGAGTCCGTCCGCGCGGAGTTCCAGCGGCTGGTGCCGAACGTGGTGCTGCTCAACAACTTCGGTTCCTCCGAGTCGGGTTCGAACGGACGGGCCACGGACGACTCCGGCCCGGAGAAGGGCGACGACTCCGGCCCGGAGAAGGGCTTCCGGCTCCAGGTCAACGACCGTACCCAGGTCGTGGATCCGGTGACGCACGAGCCGGTGGCGGTGGGCGTGCCGGGGCGGCTCGCGCAGCGCGGACACGTTCCGCTGGGCTACTACAACGACCCGGTGAAGACGGCGGAGACCTTCTTCCGGAAGGGCTCCGAGCGGTGGGTGCTGCTGGGCGACATGGCGACGGTCGACGAGGAGGGCATCGTGACCGTCCTCGGGCGCGGTTCGCAGTGCATCAACACCGGGGGCGAGAAGGTGTACCCGGAGGAGGTCGAGCAGGCCCTGAAGTCCCATCCGGACGTGTACGACGTCCTGGTCGCGGGTGTTCCGGACCCGACCTGGGGCAGCCACGTCGCGGCGGTGGTGCAGGTACGGGCGGGCGCGCCGGAGCCCTCGCTGGAGGAGATCCAGCGGCACTGCCGGACCCGGCTGGCGGGGTACAAGATCCCCCGCCAGCTGGTGATCACCCCCGCCGTCCAGCGCTCGCCGAGCGGCAAGGCGGACTACCGCTGGGCGAAGGCGGTGGCCACCGAGGCCGACGCGGGGGCCTGAGCGTTCCCCTCGAACCCGTCGGCCGTCACCGGCCCGCGGGCTCACCCCCGCCGGCGTGGAGCCCCGTCGGCCGGGGCGCCGGGACCCCGCACGGGCCCCGGGCGCGGGGGCCGCGTCAGGCCCCCGTGGCCAGGAAGCGTTCGACGCGGGACGCGAAGCGGGGGGCGTCGTCCAGCCAGGGGAAGTGGGCGGCGGCGGGCTGGACGTCCAGGACCCCGGCGGGGAAGAGCCGCGCCAGTTCCGCCGCGAGCTCCGGCGTCGGGCCGCCGTCCAGCTCGCCCGCCAGGACCAGCACCTCCCGCGGGAACCGCTCCAGGGCGGCCCGGGTGGCGGGCGGGTCGAAGGCCCCGTCGGCGGCGAAGGCCATCGAGGCCCTGTCGTTGCGCTCCGCCGCCCCGGCCGCGTGGAGGGCCCGGGCGGCGTGGTCCCAGCGCCCGTGGAAGAGCGGGGCGGCGAGGTCCCTGTCCCCGTCGGCGGCCGATCCCGCGAGGAGCCTTCCGAGGGCCTCGATCGCCGTGTCGTACGGCTCGGCGCCCGCCCTCAGCCGGGCCGCGCCCAGCCAGTGTTCGGGAGTCATCGCGAGGCCCACCGCCCACGGGGTGGGGGTGACCAGGACGAGGCGGCCCACCCGTTCGGGGTGCGCGGCCGCGTACAGCATGGCGAGGTTGCCGGCCGCCGAGTGGCCGAGGAGGTCCATGCGCTCCAGGCCCAGGTGGAGGCGGAGCGCCTCCACGTCGGCCACCTGGTGGTCGACCCGGTAGGTGGCCTCGTCCGCCGGTGTCGCGGAGTCGCCCGTGCCGCGCAGGTCGAGCCGGATCAGCCGCCGCCGGCCGGCCAGCCCGCCGAGGTCGCCGAGGTAGCGGGAGGCCCGCATGGCCCCGCCGGGCAGGCAGACCAGCGGTTCGCCGTCACCCTGGACGTGGTAGGCGAGTTCGGTTCCGTCATATGTGGTGAATACATGCATGGGGCCATCCCAACAGACGATCACTCGTTCGAGTCATTGATTTGCGGGTCGGGGTCCGGCAATCTACCGAATGAACGTTCGGTAGGACGGGTTGCTCCTGGGTGAGGTGACGGCAATGGCGGCGTACACGGAAGACGACGATCTCGGCGACGAGGCGGAGCGGCTCGGCCCCGACGAGCTGGCGGCGCTCCAGCTCAAGCGGCTGCGGGCGACACTCCACCGGGTCTACGACCGCGTGCCCTTCTACCGCGAGGCCTTCGACAAGGCGGGGGTGCACCCCGACGACTGCCGCTCCCTGGCCGACCTGGCGCTCTTCCCGCTGACAACCAAGGCCGACCTGCGCGCCCAGTACCCCTTCGGGATGTTCGCCGTCCCCCGCGCCGACGTCCGCCGGCTGCACGCCTCCAGCGGTACCACCGGCCGGCCCACGGTGGTGGGCTACACCGACGGGGACCTCGCCGCCTGGGCGGATGTCGTCGCGCGGTCGCTGCGCGCCGCGGGCGCCCGGCCCGGGCAGATCGTGCACATCGCGTACGGGTACGGCCTGTTCACGGGCGGCCTCGGCGCCCACTACGGGGCGGAGCGGCTGGGATGTACGGTCGTCCCCGCCTCCGGGGGCATGACGGACCGCCAGGTCAGACTGATCCAGGACCTCCGGCCGGAGGTCGTCATGGTGACCCCCTCCTACATGCTCACCCTGCTCGACGAGATGGAGCGCCAGGGCATCGACCCCCGCTCGACCTCCCTGCGGACGGGGGTGTTCGGCGCGGAGCCGTGGACCGAGGAGATGCGCCGGGAGATCGAGGACCGGCTGGGCATCGACGCCGTCGACATCTACGGCCTTTCGGAGGTGATGGGGCCGGGCGTGGCGCAGGAGTTCGCCTCGCACAAGGACGGGCTGCACATCTGGGAGGACCACTTCTACCCGGAGGTGATCGACCCGCTGACCGGGGCGGTGCTGCCGGACGGCGAGTTCGGCGAGCTGGTGTTCACCTCCCTCACCAAGGAGGCCATGCCGCTGATCCGCTACCGCACCCGGGACCTGACCCGGCTGCTGCCGGGGACGGCCCGGCCCGCCTTCCGCCGGATGGAGAAGGTGACGGGCCGCAGTGACGACATGATCATCCTGCGCGGGGTGAACCTCTACCCGACCCAGATCGAGGAGATACTCCTGCGCATCCCGGCCCTGGCCCCGCACTTCCAGCTGCGGCTGACCCGGGAGGGGCGGATGGACGCCCTCACCGTACGGGTGGAGGCGCGCCGGGAGTCCGATGCCGGGCAGCGCAGAGCGGCGGCCGCCGAGCTGGGGCGGGCGGTCAAGGAGGGCGTCGGGGTGTCCGTCGGGGTGGAGGTGGTGGAGCCGGAGACCCTGGAGCGCTCGGTCGGCAAGATCAAGCGGATCAAGGACCTGCGCGAGACCGGGGAGGGCCCGGAGGAACACTGAGACCGGTGCCACCCCTTCGGCCCCACTTCGGCGCGGCTTCCGGGACCCGCCGGGCCGGCCCGGGTAGGGGATGGGGTGTGATCTCGTTCCTCCGGCGCCTGCACGACCGGCTCCTGGCCTCCCCCGCCGGGCTGGCCTGGAGCCGTGGCCGTGAGATCGAGCTGATGCACCGGGCGATGGGCTTCGCCGCCCTCGGCTTCCTCACCCTCGTGCCCCTGCTGGTGGTCGTGGCGGCGGCCGCGCCGGGCAGCGGTTCGGGCTTCGGCCGCTGGCTGGGCCAGGCACTCGGGGTCACCGCGTCCTCCCGGGCCAAGGTCGAGCTGCTGTTCGGTGCCGCGGACGTGGCGCTGGAGCGGACGACGGCCTTCGGGCTGGCGGCCCTGGCGGTGTTCGGGCTGACCTTCGGCTCCGCCGTGCAGACCGGCTACGAGAAGGTGTGGGACCTGCCGACGGCCCGCTGGCACACCATGTGGCGGCATGTGGTGTGGCTGGCCCTGCTGGTCTGCTACCTGGCGCTGCTCGTCGAGATCCCGGCTCCCCCCGTAAAAAAAGCGGGGGCCGTCTTGGGCACCATCAGCGACCTGGTCGGCACCTGCCTGTTCTTCTGGAGCTCGGGGCGGCTGCTGCTGGGCGGCCGGGTGCGCTGGGCCGCGCTGTTCCCCGGAGCGGTGGCGACCAGTGTCGGCCTACTGGGCCTGCGGGTCTTCTCGCAGCTGGTGTTCTCCCCGCTGATCGCCTCGAACGCGGTCACCTACGGCCCGTTCGGCACCCTTCTGGTCGTCCAGTCCTGGCTGGTCGGTGTCGGATTCGTGGTCTACGGCGGGGCGCTGATGGGCCGTCTGGTCCACGAGCACCTCACCCTGCGGCGGCTGCGGTCCGGCGGAGTCCTCGGCTCCGGCGAGGTTCCTTCTCATGATCCGGGACAGGACTGAGCCCGGCGGGCGCGAACATGGCAGGATCACGCCCGTAACACCCACAACACCGTTTGATATCAGGGGGATTGATGTCTGCACAGGATCTCGCCACCGGACGCGTATGGCTGATCACCGGGGCCTCCTCGGGCTTCGGACGGACCCTGGCGGAGGCCGCGCTGGCGGCCGGTGACACGGTCGTCGCGGCGGCCCGCCGGCCCGCCGCGCTCGACGCGACCTGGCGGCCGCCCACCCGGAGCGGCTGGTCCCGGTCGCGGCGGACGTGACGGACACGGCGCGCGCCGAAGGGGTCGTCGCCGAGACCGTGGACCGGTTCGGCCGGATCGACGTCCTCGTCAACAACGCCGGCCGGGGTCTGATCGGAGCGGTCGAGGAGACCTCCGACGCCGAGCTGCGCGATCTGATGGAGCTGCACTTCTTCGGTCCGGCGGCGCTGATCCGCGCCGCGCTGCCGCACATGCGGGAGCGCAAGTCGGGGGCGATCGTGCAGATGAGCAGCATGGGCGGCCGGCTGTCCTTCCCGGGCGTGGGCGCCTATTCGGCGACGAAGTTCGCCCTGGAGGGCCTGACCGAGGCCCTGCGGGGGGAGCTCGCACCCTTCGGGATCAAGACGCTGATCGTGGAGCCCGGGGCCTTCCGTACGGGCTTCGCGGGCGGCGCCGCGCTCCAGCAGTCGGCCACCGTCCTGCCCGCCTACGCGGACACCGTCGGCGCGGTGCGCACCGGGCTGCCCGACAGTGACGGCAAGCAGCCCGGTGACCCGGTCAAGGCCGCCGCCGCGATCCTGGCCGCGCTGGACGCGGAGGAGACCCCGCTGCGGCTGGCCCTGGGCAACGACGCCCTCGACGCGATCCTCGCCCACGCCGACGCCGCCCGCGAGGAGGCCCGTACCTGGGAGTCCGTCAGCCGCGGCACCGACTTCGACGCCTGACGGGTCCGCCGGCGGCCGGGTCCCGCACGCCGCGGGCCCGGGCGCCGGCGGGGTGTCAGGGGGAGCCGAGGCGGTCCCGGAGCTCCCGCTTGAGGATCTTGCCGCTGGCGTTGCGCGGCAGGGCCTCCACGAACAGCACCCGCTTGGGGGCCTTGAAGGAGGCTAGCCGCTCGCGGGCGTAGGCCATCAGCTCCGCCTCGGTGACCTCTCCGCGCGGGACGACGACGGCCGTGACCGCCTCGATCCACCGCTCGTCGGGCAGCCCCACGACCGCCGCCTCGGCCACCCCCGGATGGGCGTAGAGCACGTCCTCCACCTGCCGGGAGGCGACCAGGACCCCGCCGGAGTTGATGACGTCCTTGACCCGGTCGACGACGGTGAAGTACCCCTCGGCGTCCCGGACGGCGAGGTCACCTGAGCGGAACCAGCCGTCCCGGAAGGCCCGGCGGGTGGCTTCCGCGTCGTTCCAGTAGCCCAGGCACAGCTGCGGCGATCGGTACAAGCTGCGGCGATCGGTACACCACCTCCCCCGCCGTGCCGTCGGGGACCTCGGCGCCGTCCTCGTCGACCACCTTGGCCTCCACGTGCAGCACCGGCCGCCCGCAGGACTCCATGCGCCCCTCGTGTTCGTCCGGCCCCAGCACGGTGGCCAGCGGGCCGATCTCGCTCTGCCCGAAGCAGTTGTAGAAGCCCAGCTCCGGCAGCCTCCCGCGGAGCCGCTCCAGGACCGGGACCGGCATGACCGAGGCCCCGTAGTACGCCTTGCGGAGCGCGCCGAGCTCCCGCTGCCCGAACTGCGGGTGGCCGGCCAGCGCGATCCACACCGTCGGCGGCGCGAACAGGCTGTCCGCCCGGCCCGCCTCCACCAGGTCGAAGATCTCCTCGGCGGCCGGCCCGTCCAGGACGGTATTGTCCGCGCCCACCGCCAGGTACGGCAGCAGGAAGACGTGCATCTGCGCCGAGTGGTAAAGCGGCAGCGAGTGGACGGGGCGGTCCCCCTCGGCCAGGTCCAGGGCGGCGATGGCGCTCTCGTACTCGTGCGCCAGTGCCCGGTGCGTCATCATCGCGCCCTTGGGCAGCGCCGTGGTCCCCGAGGTGTACAGGAGCTGCACCACCGCGTCCGGATCGGCGGAGGCCTCGTGCGGCCGGGGGTCGGCCAGCTCCGCCAGGAAGGAGCCGGGGGCGTCGCGCAGCGCGCGGACGGGGTGTCCGGCGGGGACCCGGTCCGCCAGGCCGGGGTCGGCGAGTACCAGGGCGCTCGCGCAGTCGCCGAGGATGTGCGCGAGGTCCTCGCCGGTGAGGTTCTGATTGACGGGGACGTGGGTGAGCCCGGCCCGGGCGCAGGCGAGGAAGGCGATCAGGTAGGCGTCGGAGTTGTGGGCGAAGGCCGCGACGCGGTCGCCCGCGGCCAGCCCGTACCGTTCCCGCAGCACGGCGGCGCCGGTGGAGACCGCCGCGTCGAGTTCCCCGTACGTCCAGGTCCACTGCCGGTAGCGGAGGGCCGTCCTGTCGGGGTGCCGCCGGGCCGCGGCCCGTACCAGTCCGTCGACCGTGTGGTGCCGTACTGCCGTCACTGCCGTCATGGCGCGATCCTCGCCCCGGCGCGCCGCCGAGTCAAGATCGCCGCCACGGCCGGAGGTCCCCATGGTCCGGCGGGTGTTACGGACTGACGGCGAGGAAGAGGTAGGCGGCGAGCAGGACGAGGTGCACCCCGCCCTGGAGGAGGGTGGCGCGGCCAGGCACGAGGGTGAGGGCGCCGACCACCACGGTCAGCGTGAGCAGCACCATGTGGGTGGGGCCGAGGCCGAGCAGCAGCGGGCCGCTGAGCCAGATGGAGGCGAGGGCGATGGCCGGGATGGTCAGGCCGATGCTGGCGATGGCGGAGCCGTAGCCCAGGTTGAGGCTGGTCTGGACGCGGTCGCGGCGGGCGGCCCGGACGGCGGCGAGGGTCTCCGGGAGCAGGACGAGCAGGGCGATGATCACGCCGACGACGGCGTGGGGCAGTCCGGCGTCGGCGACGCCCTTCTCGATGGTCGGCGACACCGCCTTGGCGTTGCCGACGACCGCGACGAGGGCGACGAGGAGCAGGCCGAGGCTGGTCAGGGCGGCGCGAGCGGTGGGCGGTTGGGCGTGCTCCTCCTCGCCGTCGGGGGTGTTCTCCGTGGCCACGGGCAGGAAGTAGTCCCGGTGGCGGACGGTCTGGACGGCGATGAACAGCCCGTAGAGGGCGAGGGAGGCGACGGCCGCGAAGGTCAGCTGGGCGCTGGAGAACTCGGGGCCGGGTTTGCTGGTGGTGAAGGTCGGCAGGACCAGGCTGAGCGTGGCGAGGGTCGCGACGGTGGCCAGGGCCGCGCCGGAGCCCTCGGCGTTGAACACGGCGACCCGGTTGCGCAGGGCGCCCACGAGCAGGGACAGGCCGACGATGCCGTTGCAGGTGATCATCACGGCGGCGAAGACGGTGTCGCGGGCGAGGGAGGCGGTCTTGTCGCCGCCGTCAGCCATCAGGGTGACGATGAGGGCCACTTCGATGACGGTGACGGCGACGGCGAGGACGAGGGAGCCGAAGGGTTCGCCGACCCTGTGGGCGACGACCTCGGCATGGTGGACGGCCGCGAGGACCGCTCCCGCCAGGCAGAGGGCGACCAGCCCCACGAGGGCTCCGGGCAGGTCACGGCCCCAGCTGAGGACGAGCGCGGCGAGCGCCGCCACGGGGACCAGGACGGTCCAGTCGGTCAGGGGGGATCTGCGCGTAGCCGTACTCATGTCAGCCAAGTTGCCAGACCGGCCGCCCGGGTGCGGCGCAAGGCGCGCGTCCTGGGGCCTGGAGTGGCACTTCTCACGAAATATCGGACCTGTTCTCCCGGGGCTCGGGGCCGGGCTTCCCGCCGGCCCCCGGATGGCACATGATCCGTACATGACGATCCGTACGCGAAGAGTGGAACTGGTCGAGACCGCGGGCAGCGACCGCCGGTTCGAGGGCCCGGCGACGGGTGACGAGCGGCCGATGCTGCTGTCCGTGCTCGCGGCCCAGCGCGCGACGCTGGAGTTCAAGTGCGCGGGGCTGGAGGAGGAGTCGCTGTCCCGGCGGGCGGTGGAGCCGTCGACGCTCTCGCTGCTCGGCCTGGTCCGTCATCTGGCCGATATGGAGCGGCAGTGGTTCCGGCGGGTGCTGGCCGGGCAGGACGTGACGCCGCGCTTCTCCTCGGAGGCCGATCCCGACGGGGACTTCGACGGTGCGGTGTCCGGTCCGCGGGCCGCGGCCGAGGCCTGGGCGGCCTGGCGCGAAGAGGTGGAGTTCGCGGACCGTTTCGCCGCCGGGGCCCCCGGCCTGGACGTCGAGGGAGAGTCCCCCTGGCGCGGGAAGGTCTCGCTGCGGTGGGTGCTGATCCACATGATCGAGGAGTACGCACGGCACAACGGCCACGCCGATCTGCTGCGGGAGCGGATCGACGGGGCCGTCGGCATGTGACGGGGCGGCGCCCGCCCCGTCACACCGCGCGTTCGCGCCCCTCCCAGTAGGGGTCGCGCAGGCGGCGCTTGTAGAGCTTGCCGTTGGGGTCGCGGGGCATCGTCCCGATGAAGTCGACGGACTTGGGGCGCTTGTAGCCGGCGAGCCGCGCCTCGCAGTGGCGCAGGATCTCGGCGGCGAGCGCCTCCCCCGCCTCGAAGCCCTCGGCGGGTTCGACGACGGCCTTGACCTCCTCGCCCCAGCTCTCGTGCGGGATGCCGAAGGCCGCGGCGTCGGCGACCGCCGGATGGGTGAGGAGGGCGGACTCGATCTCGGCCGGGTAGATGTTCACCCCGCCCGAGATGATCATGTCGATCTTGCGGTCGCGGAGGAAGAGGTAGCCCTCCTCGTCGAGCAGGCCGAGGTCGCCGACGGTGAAGAAGTCGCCGATCCGGTTCTTCTTCGTCTTGCCCTCGTCCTTGTGGTAGCTGAAGCCGCCGGTGTTCATCTTCAGGTAGACGGTGCCGAGCTCGCCGGCCGGCAGCCGGTTGCCCTCGTCGTCGAAGATCGCGAGTTCGCTGATCGGCCAGGCCCTGCCGACGGTTCCCGGTTTCTTCAGCCAGTCCTCGGCCGTGGCGAAGGCCCCGCCGCCCTCACTGGCCGCGTAGTACTCCTCCACGCACCGGCCCCACCAGTCGATCATCGCCCGTTTGACGTGGTCGGGGCAGGGGGCGGCGCCGTGGATGGCGTGCCGCATCGAGGAGACGTCGTAGGCGTCCTTCGTCTCCTGCGGGAGGGCCAGGAGGCGGTGGAACTGGGTCGGCACCATGTGGGTGTGCGTGCAGGCGTGCCGGTCGATCAGCCGCAGCATCTCCTCGGGGCCCCACTTGTCCATCAGCACCAGCGGGTGGCCGATGTGCAGGGACGCTCCCGCGAACTGGAGCACGGCGGTGTGGTACAGCGGCGAGCAGACGAGGTGGACGTTGCCGTCGAAGGGGCGGATGCCGAAGATGCCGAGGAACCCGCCGAGGTAGGTCTCCTCCGGGAGTTTGCCGGGCAGCGGGCGGCGGATCCCGCGCGGGCGCCCGGTGGTGCCGGAGGTGTAGTTCATGACCCAGCCGAGGGTGCGGCCGGCGGGGGGCTCCGCGCTCTGCCCGTCGAGGAGTTCGGCGTACGGGCGGAAGCCCGGGACGCTCCCGACGGCGTAGCGGTGGTCCCCGGGGAGTCCGGCCTCGTCGGCGGCGGCGGTCGCCGCCTCGGCGAAGCGCTCGTGGGCGATGAGGACCTTGGCGCCGGAGTCGGAGACGATCCAGGCGATCTCGGGGCCGACGAGGTGGTGGTTGACCGGGACGAGGTAGAACCCGGCCTGGGAGGCGGCGAGGTAGGCGGTGAGGAACTCCACGCCGTTGGGCAGGACGACGGCGAAGGCGTCGCCCTGCTCCAGTCCGGCGGCGCGCAGGCCGTGGACGAGGCGGTTGACGTCGGCGTGCAGCCGTCCGGCCGGCCATTCCTCGCCGTCGGGGGTGACGAGCACGGTGCGGCCGGGGTCGGCGGCGGCCTGCGCCCAGAAGCCGTTGGGTGGCTGGTCACTCATGCGGATCACACCTCTCGGGGCTGCCGGCCGGCGATGCGGTCGATGCGGTCGATGGCACGCTCGAAGCCGCTGGTGAGCTCGTCGAAGACGGCCTGAACGCTGCGTTCGCTGTTCATCCGGCCGACGATCTGGCCGACGGGGGTGCCGAGCAGCGGGCGGACCTCGTACTTCTGGATCCGGGAGACGGCCTCCGCGACCAGCAGGCCCTGGAGGGGCATGGGGAGGGCACCGGGTCCGGCCGGGTCGTCCCAGGCGTCGGTCCACTCGGTGCGCAGCTGGCGGGCGGGTTTGCCGGTGAGCGCGCGCGAGCGGACGGTGTCGCCGGAGCCGGCGGCGAGGAGCTTCTCGGTGAGGGCGCGGGAGTGCAGCTCGGCCTCGGTGGTGGTCAGCCAGAGGGAGCCGAGCCAGACGCCCTGGGCGCCGAGGGCGAGTCCTGCGGCGATCTGCTCGCCGCTGCCGATGCCGCCGGCGGCGAGGACCGGGAGCGGGGCCACGGCCTCGGCGATCTCCGGGACCAGGACCATGGTGGCGATGTCCCCGGTGTGGCCGCCGGCCTCGTAGCCCTGGGCGACGACGATGTCGATGCCGGCCGCGGCGTGGCGGCGGGCGTGCTTGGCGCTGCCGGCGAGGGCGGCGACGAGGACCCCGTGGTCGTGGGCGCGGGCGATGACGTCGGCGGGCGGGGAACCGAGGGCGTTCGCCAGGAGTTTGATGGGGTAGTCGAAGGCGACGTCGAGCTGGCTCCGGGCGACCTGCTCCATCCAGCCGGTGATCCGCCAGCCGGAGGCCTCGCCCTCGGCGAGCTCGGGTACCTGGTGCTTGGCGAGGGTGTCGCGGACGAAGGCGCGGTGCGCGGCCGGGATCATCGCCTCGATGTCGGCCTCGCTGATGCCGTCGACGGCTTTCTTGGCGGGCATGACGACGTCGAGGCCGTAGGGCTTGCCGTCGGTGTGCGCCTGCATCCAGTCGAGGTCGCGTTTCAGGTCGTCGGGCGCGGTGTAGCGGACCGCCCCGAGGACGCCGAACCCGCCCGCGCGGGTGATGGCAGCGGCGACCGCCGGGAAGGGCGTGAACCCGAAGATGGCGTGCTCGACTCCCAGTTTCTTGCTGAGCTCCGTCTCCATGGGCGTGAGGATGCCGCAGCGGGGCGGCCGAGGGAAGAGATTTTCTGATGCAGTGTCAGATTCTTCCGGCCCGCCCCGTGCGGAGGGTACGCGGCGGAGGGGCAGATACCCAGTAGCGTGCGGAACGCCTGCGCCGGGCTCGGCGGACCCGGCGCCGCCCGCCACGCGGCAGGGACGGCGCGGAGCGGGTCGCCGTGCGGGCGGCGGTGGACGGCGGGCGGGCGGCCACGGGCCACGTGGGCTGCGGGCACGGGCGTGAACGACGAGCGACGAGCGACGGCGGACACCCACGGCCAACGGCCGTGGGCCGGCGGTCGGTGAGCGGTGAGCGGCGGCGGAGGGCAGCGCGCGGCGGGCAGTTCGGAGCGGACAGGAGGGCCGATCGACGCCGGACGCCGGAAACGCACAAGCCGGCACCGGGGCCGGGAGCGGGGCAGGGACCGGGGCCGGGAGCGGGAGCGGGGCCGGGAGCGGGAGCGGGGCCGAGACCGGGGCCGGAACCACACGCGCCGGCACCGGGGCCGGAACCGGGGCCGGCAC
>NZ_JZWV01000068.1 GCF_000966975.1 Streptomyces katrae
TCGG
Source organism: Streptomyces katrae (assembly GCF_000966975.1). Classification (GTDB taxonomy): domain Bacteria; phylum Actinomycetota; class Actinomycetes; order Streptomycetales; family Streptomycetaceae; genus Streptomyces; species Streptomyces katrae. The sequence goes on from NZ_JZWV01000068.1 coordinate 5, forward strand.
GGGTACATGAGGAGAGGCCCTCCGCGATCATCGCGGAGGGCCTCTCCGCTGTTTCGGGCCAGTCCTCGGACAGCCCTCGGCCGGATGCCGGCCCGCGGACAAGTGTGGGCCCGGAGGCGCGAGTTCGGACGTGTGCGGCGTCGTACGCGCCCCCGGGCCCGGGGGTTGTGGTGGAAGAGGTCTGCGACCGGGAGGGGCTCAGCCCGAGCGGCGCAGGGCCTCCGTCAGACGGGCGGCCGCGTCTATGACGGCCTGGGCGTGCATACGCCCCGGGTGGCGGGTCAGGCGCTCGATCGGGCCCGAGACCGACACGGAGGCCACGACGCGGTTCGAGGGGCCGCGCACGGGCGCCGAGACGGACGCCACGCCGGGCTCCCGCTCACCGATCGACTGCGCCCAGCCGCGGCGCCGCACGCCGGACAGGGCCGTCGCCGTGAAGCGCGCGCCCTGCAGACCCCGGTGGAGCCGCTCGGGCTCCTCCCAGGCCATCAGGATCTGCGCGGCCGAGCCCGCCTTCATCGGGAGCGTCGAGCCCACCGGAACGGTGTCCCGCAGGCCCGACAGCCGCTCGGCGGCCGCCACGCAGATGCGCATGTCGCCCTGACGGCGGTAGAGCTGCGCGCTCTCGCCCGTCACGTCACGGAGGTGCGTGAGTACCGGTCCCGCCGTGGCCAGCAGACGGTCCTCGCCGGCCGCGGCGGCAAGCTCTGCCAGCCGCGGGCCGAGGATGAACCGGCCCTGCATGTCCCTCGCCACCATCCGGTGGTGTTCCAGTGCCACGGCCAGGCGATGTGCCGTGGGTCGTGCGAGCCCTGTCGCCGCGACCAGCCCGGCGAGGGTGGCCGGACCGGACTCCAGTGCGCTCAATACCAGAGCTGCCTTGTCGAGAACGCCGACGCCGCTAGAGTTGTCCATGAAACGATATTCACGTCTCACACTGTGAAACGCAAGTTCAAATTTTCCAAGAACCAGCGAGTCTGTATGTACGGGTCCACGAACCACTGGATCCGGGACGGTGAGCCGGAGGGAAAGAGCGATGGGTAGGACACTCGCGGAGAAGGTCTGGGACGACCATGTCGTCCGGCGCGCCGAGGGCGAGCCCGATCTCCTCTTCATTGATCTCCACCTGCTGCACGAGGTGACCAGCCCGCAGGCCTTCGACGGGCTGCGCCAGGCCGGCCGCAAGGTCCGGCGCCTGGACCTCACCATCGCGACCGAGGACCACAACACCCCCACCATCGACATCGACAAGCCGATCGCGGACCCGGTCTCCCGGGCCCAGCTGGAGACGCTGCGCAAGAACTGCGCTGAGTTCGGTGTCCGCCTGCATTCGCTGGGTGACGTGGAGCAGGGCGTCGTGCACGTCGTCGGCCCGCAGCTGGGTCTGACGCAGCCGGGCACCACCGTGGTCTGCGGTGACTCCCACACCTCCACGCACGGCGCCTTCGGCGCGCTGGCCTTCGGCATCGGCACCAGCCAGGTCGAGCACGTGCTGGCCACCCAGACGCTGCCGCTGGCCCGCCCCAAGACGATGGCGATCACGGTCACCGGCGAGCTGGCCGAGGGCGTCACCGCCAAGGACCTGATCCTGGCGATCATCGCCAAGATCGGCACCGGCGGCGGCCAGGGCTACATCCTGGAGTACCGCGGCGAGGCCGTCGAGAAGCTCTCGATGGAAGCCCGCATGACCATCTGCAACATGTCGATCGAGGCCGGCGCCCGCGCGGGCATGATCGCCCCCGACCAGACCACCTTCGACTACCTGGAGGGCCGCGACCACGCCCCGAAGGGCGAGGACTGGGACGCGGCGGTCGCCTACTGGAAGACCCTGCGCACCGACGAGGACGCCGTCTTCGACGCCGAGGTCGTCATCGACGGCTCCGCGCTCTCCCCGTTCGTCACCTGGGGCACCAACCCGGGCCAGGGCGCGCCGCTGTCGGCCAACGTCCCCGACCCGGCTTCGTACGAGGACGCTTCGGAGCGCCTGGCCGCCGAAAAGGCCCTGGAGTACATGGGGTTGACGGCCGGGCAGCCGCTGCGCGAGATCAAGGTCGACACCGTCTTCGTAGGTTCCTGCACCAACGGCCGCATCGAGGACCTGCGCGCGGTCGCCGGGATCATCGCGGGCCGCAAAGTCGCCGACGGCGTACGGATGCTGGTCGTCCCGGGCTCCGTCCGGGTCGCGCTCCAGGCCGTCGAGGAGGGCCTGGACAAGGTCTTCAAGGACGCCGGCGCCGAATGGCGGCACGCGGGCTGCTCCATGTGCCTGGGCATGAACCCCGACCAACTGGCCCCCGGTGAGCGTTCCGCGTCCACCTCCAATCGCAACTTCGAGGGCCGGCAGGGCAAGGGCGGGCGGACCCACCTGGTCTCCCCGCAGGTGGCCGCCGCCACCGCCGTCCTGGGCCATCTGGCCTCGCCCGCCGACCTGTCCGACGTCAACGCCACCGCCGGAGTCTGAGCCATGGAAGCCTTCACCACCCACACCGGCCGCGCCGTCCCGCTGCGCCGCAGCAACGTCGACACCGACCAGATCATCCCCGCCCACTGGCTGAAGAAGATCACCCGTGACGGGTTCGAGGACGGGCTCTTCGAGGCCTGGCGCAAGGACCCGGAGTTCGTCACCAACCGCCCCGAGCGCGCCGGTGCGACCGTCCTGGTCGCCGGCCCCGACTTCGGCACCGGCTCCTCGCGCGAGCACGCCGTCTGGGCCCTGCAGAACTTCGGGTTCAAGGCGGTCATCTCCTCCCGCTTCGCCGACATCTTCCGCGGCAACTCGCTGAAGAACGGTCTGCTGACCGTCGTCCTGCCGCAGGAGACCGTCGACCGGCTGTGGGAGCTCACCGAGGCCGACCCGACCGCCGAGATCACCGTCGACCTGGTCGACCGGAAGGTCCGAGCCGAGGGTGTCGAGGCGGAGTTCGAACTCGACGACAACGCGCGCTGGCGGCTGCTGGAGGGACTGGACGACATCTCGCTCACCCTTCAGAACGAAGCCGACATCGACGCGTACGAAAGCACCCGCCCCGCCTTCAAGCCGCGTACGATTCGCGTCTGATTCCTGCCTGAGCAGCGCTTATTCACCCTCGGGTGATCACATCGGCAAGAGTGTGCCCCCCGCCTCCGGGCGGGGGGCACAGCCGTTTGTTGAGGCCCCGTGAGGCGACAACTCGCCCCAGATGGCACAATCTGTGCATGGAACGCGACAGTCAACTCGAGCTCTACGAGCTCGTCGCGGACCGGCTGAAAGAAGCACACGCAAGGGTGCGCACACTGCAAGTCCCGGAGGGCGTAAGGATGGCGCTGTCCCGGAAGCTGTTGGTCGTCACTGCCGCGGCGAAGCACGATCTCGCCGACGCGGCAAGGCGCCTGGACAGGTTGATGAAGGACCTCGACGAGGGTCGATTCCCTGAAGGCGACTGATGCGAAGGAACTCCGTAACGGCTCACATCGTTGCGGCACTAGGGTGATTAGCCCGTTTCGTGTTTGATTTGCGGTATATATCCGCCTAACGTGCGAAATAAGCTTGAACACATTCGTTCTGGCGAGGTCTCCGAAGGGGAAGACGTGAACAAGGCGCAGCTCGTAGAAGCGATTGCCGACAAGCTCGGCGGCCGCCAGCAGGCCGCCGACGCGGTCGACGCGGTACTGGACGCGATGGTCCGCGCGGTCGTCGCGGGCGACCGGGTCTCGGTCACGGGCTTCGGCTCGTTCGAGAAGGTCGACCGCCCGGCCCGCTACGCCCGCAACCCGCAGACGGGTGAGCGCGTCCGGGTCAAGAAGACCTCCGTTCCCCGCTTCCGCGCGGGTCAGGGCTTCAAGGACCTGGTCAGCGGCACCAAGAAGCTCCCCAAGGGCGACGAGGTGGCCGTCAAGAAGGCCCCCAAGGGCAGCCTGTCGGGCGGCGCCTCCGCCACGGTCAAGAAGGCCGCCGCGAAGAAGGCCACCACGGCGAAGAAGGCCGCCGCCAAGACCACGGCCACCAAGACCGCCGCCAAGAAGACGACGGCGAAGAAGGCCACGGCGACCGTCAAGAAGACGGCCGCGAAGACCACGGTCGCGAAGAAGACCACGGCCGCCGCCAAGAAGGCGGCCCCGGCGAAGAAGGCCACGGCGGCGGCCAAGAAGACCACCGCCACCGCGAAGAAGACCGCCCCGGCGGCCAAGAAGGCCACCGCGACGAAGGCGCCCGCCAAGAAGACGGCGACGCGCAAGGCCACCGCGAAGAAGACCACCGCCCGCAAGAAGTAAGGGCACGAGTCACACACGCCGGGCCGGCTTCCCCCCGGGGGAAGCCGGCCCGCGGTGCGTTGCTTCGCAGGTCACAGGGGTGACGGGGCCCTCGCGGGGCCGAGGGCTAGAACGTCTGCAGGGTGACGAGAGTGATGCGCAGGCCGGCGCCCTCGCCGTCCGTCTCGATGCGCACCCGCTGCCCGGGCCGCAGCATCAGCAGGCCCCCCGCGTCGAAGGCCTCGGCCCCGAAGGGCACCGGGGTGCCGTCGTCCAGCAGCACGCTGCCGGTGCGGGTCTGTGCGTCGTACGTATAAGCGGTCGCCTGCATACGCGCACTGTATCGGGCCGTGTGCCGGCCCACGCCGAGGGAGAGGGCCCTGCGCAGATCCGGCCCGGTGTCCACGTCGCTGCGCACGCTCTCCACGTCCGCCAGGGCTATTTCCACCGCCCCCGAAGCGGAATGCCGGGCCCGGGAGGATCCGCCGAACGCGGGCGCCAATTCCGCATCCGGGCCGGCGGAAAGGAGGGTCGTACCGATTCCCGCCGCATCCGCCAGAAATGCCCGGGGAAATGCCGAAGCGATATCGAGCACACGTAGCAATTCCGGCGGGCGCAGTGCGGGCAGGTCCGCGTTCATCGCGGCCAGCGGCGCCCCCGGCCGCCCGGCGCGCACGGCCCGCGCGCCGTGGTCCAGCGCGGCGTTGAGCCCCGCGGCCGGAGCGTCCCGCAGGATCCGGGCCCCGAGTCGGGCCAGTTCCGCCCCCGCCACGGCGTCGTCCGTGACGACCACCACATCCGCGACCGAAGCGCAGGCCAGCGCCCCCGCCACCGTGTCCTGCGCGAAGGCCAGGGCCAGCCCCGGCCGGGAAGCTCCCACGGCGGCCGCCAGTCTGCTCTTGGCCAGCGCCAGGGGCTTCAGCGGGACCACCAGGCTCCAGACGGCGTTCGTGGCGGACTCCTTCGCTCCGGTGCGCGGCCGCACCCGTCCCGGCCAAGGGCGGGTCACGGCCCGGTCATCAGTCGGCCCATTGTCGCCTCAGACCGGGCGCGGGGGAGCCCGCCGGTCCGGGCGGGGCGTACGGTGTTCTCGACAGAGACCGGACCCGGGGCGACACTTGTCCGGCCCACGAGGTGCCGGGCTCCTCCAGCCACCGCTGGGAGGCGCCCCCTCGCCCCGGTCCTAGAGGAAGGTGCTCCGAGTGTCCCGCCGCAGAATCGGCTTCTGGTACCGCCTGGCGGCGGTCATCGCAAAACCGCCGCTGGTAGTGCTCTTCAAGCGGGACTGGCGGGGAATGGAGCACATTCCGGCCGACGGCGGATTCATCACCGCCGTCAATCACAACTCGTACCTGGACCCGCTGTCCTACGCGCACTTCCAGTACAACACCGGCCGGGTGCCCCGGTTGCTCGCCAAGGCCGGACTCTTCAAGGTGCCTTTCGTCGGCGCGATCCTCCGCGGATCGGGGCAGATCCCCGTCTACCGCGAGACCACCAACGCCCTGGACGCCTTCAGGGCCGCCGTCGCCGCCGTCGAGCGCGGCGAATGCGTCGCCTTCTACCCCGAGGGCACCCTCACCCGCGACCCCGAGTTGTGGCCGATGGCGGGCAAGACCGGTGTCGCCCGCGTGGCGCTGGTCACCCGGGCCCCCGTCATTCCCGTGGCCCAGTGGGGCGCCAACCACGTGATGCCGCCGTACGCCAAGGAGAACAAGGTCCGCCTGTTCCCCCGCAAGACCCTCCAGGTCCTCGCAGGGCCGCCCGTGGACCTCTCGGCCTTCTACGGCAAGGAACCCACGCCCGAGGTCCTCAAGGGGGCCACCGAGGCGATCATGGCCGACATCACCCGGCTCCTGGAGGAGCTGCGCGGCGAGAAGGCCCCCGACCAGCCGTACGACCACCGCAAGGCCCGCGCGCAGCAGCGGCGCAAGGCAGCGGGGGAGGGTTCCAAGTGACGCGTCCCGTCAAGGCAGCCGTCTTCTCGGCGGGCTCCTGGGGCACCGCCTTCGGCATGGTGCTCGCCGACGCCGGCTGCGAGGTCACCCTGTGGGCCCGCCGCCCGGAGGTCGCCGACGCCATCAACACCGGCCGCACCAATCCGGACTACTTCCCCGGCGTGGAGCTCCCGGCGAACCTGCGCGCCACCACCGATCCGGCCGAGGCCGCCCGCGGCGCGGACTTCACCGTGCTGTCCGTGCCCTCCCAGACCCTGCGCGGCAACCTCGCCGCCTGGGCCCCGCTGCTGGAACCCGACACCGTCCTCGTCTCCCTGATGAAGGGCATCGAACTCGGCACCGCCAAGCGGATGAGCGAGGTCATCGAAGAGGTGGCCAAGGTCCCCGCCGAGCGCGTCGCCGTGGTCACCGGCCCCAACCTGGCCCGCGAGATCGTCGCCCGCCAGCCCGCCGCCTCCGTCGTCGCCTGCGTGGACGAGGCCGTGGCCCAGCGCCTCCAGGCCGCCTGCCACACCGCGTACTTCCGCCCGTACACCAGCACCGACGTCATCGGCTGCGAGCTCGGCGGCGCCGTCAAGAACGTCATCGGCCTCGCCGTCGGCATCGCCGACGGCATGGGGCTGGGAGACAACACCAAGGGCTCCCTCATCACCCGGGGCCTGGCCGAAGCCACCCGCCTGGGCCTGGCGATGGGCGCCGACCCGCTCACCTTCTCCGGCCTCGCGGGCCTCGGCGACCTCGTCGCCACCTGCTCCTCGCCGCTCTCCCGGAACCACACCTTCGGCACGAACCTGGGCCGCGGGATGACCCTGGAGGAGACCATCGCGGTCACCAAGCAGACCGCCGAGGGGGTCAAGTCCTGCCAGTCCGTGGCGGATCTGGCCCGCCGGTACGGAGTGGACATGCCGATCACCGACACGGTCGTCGACATCGTCCACCACGGCAAGCCCACGCTGGTCGCGCTGAAGGAACTCATGGGCCGCAGCGCCAAACCGGAACGACACTGACACCTTTCCGGACGCTTGAGCGGGTACTCTCGTGGCGATATGAGCAGCGAGAACCTCCCCCAGACCCCTGAGCAGCAGGGCCGCAAGCCCCGCGTCGCCGTCGTCTTCGGCGGCCGCAGCTCGGAACACGCCATCTCGGTCGTCACCGCGGGCGCCGTTCTGCGCTCCATCGACCGCTCCAAGTACGAGGTGCTGCCCATCGGCATCACCACGGACGGCCGGTGGGCCCTGACCGCCGACGCGCCCGAGCGCATGGCCATCGCCGACCGCCGGCTCCCCGACGTGGAGTCGCTGGCGGAGTCCCCGGACGGCACCGTCGTGCTGCCCGTGGACCCCGCCAGCCGCGAGGTCGTCTACACCGAGCCCGGCTCCGTCCCCAAGGCGCTGGGCGAGGTCGACGTCGTCTTCCCCGTGCTGCACGGCCCCTACGGCGAGGACGGCACCCTCCAGGGCCTCCTGGAGCTCTCCGGGATCCCGTACGTCGGCTGCGGCGTCCTCGCCTCCGCCGTCGGCCAGGACAAGGACTACATGAAGCGGGTGTTCACCTCCTTCGGGCTGAACGTCGGCCCGTACGTGACCATCCGCCCCCGCGAGTGGGAAGCCGACCAGGACGCCGCCCGGACCAAGGTCCTGGACTTCGCCGCCGAGCACGGATGGCCGCTGTTCGTGAAGCCCGCCCGGGCCGGCTCCTCCATCGGCATCACCAAGGTCGACGACGCCTCCGGGCTCGACGACGCGATCCGCGAGGCCCGCCTCCACGACCCCAAGGTCATCGTGGAGGCCCTGCTGCGCGGCCGGGAGATCGAGTGCGGCGTCCTGGAGTTCGAGGACGGGCCGCGCGCCAGCGTGCCCGCGGAGATCCCGCCGGTCTCCAGCCACGACTTCTACGACTTCGAGGCGAAGTACATCGACTCCGCCACGGGGCTCGTGCCCGCCCCGCTCACCCCGGAGCAGACCGCCGAGGTGCAGCGGCTCGCGATCGAGGCCTTCGAGGCCGCGTCCTGCGAGGGCCTGGTCCGCGCCGACTTCTTCCTCACGGAGGACGGCACCTTCGTCATCAACGAGATCAACACCCTGCCGGGGTTCACGCCGATCTCGATGTACCCGCGCATGTGGCAGGAGTCGGGCATCGAGTACCCGGAGCTGGTGGACCGCCTGATCCAGGCCGCCCTGCGCCGCTCCACCGGCCTGCGCTAGCAGCCGCCGGTCCCGTACAGCCGACCGCCCGCCAGGAGCGTTCCTGGCGGGCGGCGGTGTGCGCGGGGGAGGGGCGGGTCAGTAGGAGGAGATCCCGGCCGGCACGGTCTTGGCCACGGCGGCGGACAGACCGACCAGCATGCTCGCGTCCGTGGCATGCTCCTTGTCGATCCAGACCTCCGTGTAGGCGAGGCGGGACCCGGTGGTGAACTTCAGACCGCCGTCGGCCGGCCGCTCCACCAGCCAGCCGACGCCGTTCACCTCCACCCCGTCCGCCTTCGGATCGGCCATCTTGGCGGGCTTGGGGATACCGCACCGCAGTACGATCGCCGGGCCGCCCCACGCGGCGGTCAGATCCGACTCCGGTTCGGTGGCGGTCCGGTCCAGCCCGGACACCGTCTCCGGGAGCTCCTTGTGCAGCGCCGCACAGAGCCCCGCGACGTCGGCGGGCGGGGCGGGCGGCGGAGTCACCCGGACCTCGGAGGCCCCGGGGGCACAGCCCGCCAGGGCCAGGCCCGCCGACAGGGCGGGCAGGGCCAGTAGACGCAGGGGCCGGCGGTGCGAAGACATCACCGGCCAAGAGTAGACGGGGGCTACAGATGGACCACGGGGCAGGTCAGGGTGCGGGTGATCCCCTCCACCTGCTGCACCTTGGCGACCACCATGCGGCCGAGATCGTCGACGGTGTCGGCCTGGGCGCGCACGATGACGTCGTACGGCCCCGTCACGTCCTCGGCCTGGATCACCCCCGCGATGTTCCCGATGGACTCGGCGACGACCGACGCCTTGCCCACCTCGGTCTGGATGAGGATGTACGCCTGTACCACGGAACCTCCAGGGCGGCCACGAGGATCATTTCCCCTAACCTTCGGATGGGCCCGACAGAATCGGAAGGGCCGGGGGAAGAAGGGACGCCACGGTACCGCGTCGCCGGGTGCCACGGGGAGACCCGCAGACCAGGCGCCACGCACAGCGGGGCGTACACAGACCAGAAGTTGACGTATCTGTTGACGGTACCCAGAGCTGTGACGGCTCGCGACCGCAAGCGGACTTGCCAAGAAGGGGCACAGCGATGAAGGGCACTGTGGGCGAGCTGGGGGAATTCGGGCTCATCAGGGAGCTCACCTCACGGCTCACCACCACCCCGGCGGTCCGGCTCGGGCCGGGCGACGACGCCGCGGTCGTGTCGGCCCCCGACCGGCGGGTCGTGGCCAGCACGGACATCCTGCTGGAGGGCAGGCACTTCCGGCGCGACTGGTCCACCGCCTACGACGTGGGCCGCAAGGCCGCGGCGCAGAACCTGGCCGACATCGCCGCCATGGGCGCGGTGCCGACGGCCATCCTCCTCGGCCTGGTGGTCCCGGCGGAGCTGCCGGTCACCTGGCCCACCGAGCTGATGGACGGCATCCGCGACGAGTGCCAGGTCGCCGGCGCGGCCGTGGTCGGCGGCGACGTCGTCCGCGGGGACACCATCACCGTCTCCATCACCGCCCTCGGCGACCTGCGCAACCACGAGCCCGTCCTGCGCTCCGGAGCCCAGCCCGGCGACGTGGTGGCCGTCACGGGCTGGCTCGGCTGGTCCGCCGCCGGCTACGCGGTGCTCTCGCGCGGCTTCCGCTCCCCGCGGGCCTTCGTCGAGGCGCACCGGCGCCCCGAGCCGCCGTACCACGCGGGCCCCGCGGCCGCCGGACTCGGCGCCACCGCCATGACCGACGTCAGCGACGGCCTGATCGCCGACCTCGGGCACATCGCCGAGGCCAGCCACGTACGGATCGACCTGCGCTCGGGGGCCGTGGACATCCCGACCCAGATGCACGACATCGGCCAGGCCGTCGGCGTCGACCCGCTGCAGTGGGTGCTCACCGGGGGAGAGGACCACGCCATCGTGGCGACCTTCCCGCCGGACGTGAAGCTCCCGGCCCGCTGGAAGGTCATCGGGGAGGTCCAGCACCGCTCCGCCCTGCCCCAGGTGACCGTGGACGGCGCCCCCTGGACCAGCACCGGCGGCTGGGACCACTTCGGCACCGACCCGGCCACCGAGGACGCCCCGTGAGCGGCGGGTACGCCCCGCCGCTGTGCCTGACCGTCGCCGGATCCGACTCCGGCGGCGGCGCGGGCATCCAGGCCGACCTCAAGACGATGCTCGCGCTCGGGGTGCACGGCATGAGCGTGGTCACCGCCGTGACCGCGCAGAACTCCCTCGGGGTCAAGGGGGCCTGGGAGCTGCCCGCCGAGGCCGTCACGGCCCAGTACCGGGCCGTCGTGGACGACATCGGGGTCCAGGCCGTCAAGACCGGGATGCTTTCCTCCGCCGTCCTCGTGGAGACCGTCGCGGAGCTGCTGGCCGGCACCGACGCACCCGTGGTGGTGGACCCGGTGGGGGTCTCCAAGCACGGGGACCCGCTGCTCGCGGCCTCCGCGCTGGACGCCGTACGGGGACGGCTGCTGCCCCGGGCCACCGTGGCGACGCCGAACCTCGACGAGGTGGCGCAGCTGACCGGGCTGGCCGTCGAGGACGAGGACGGCATGCGGCGGGCCGCCGACGCGGTCCTCGGCTTCGGACCGCGCTGGGCGCTGATCAAGGGCGGCCACCTCGCCGCCCACGGCGGCGAGGCCGTGGACCTGCTGACCGACGGCTCCGAGGAAGTGTGGCTGCGGGCGCCCCGGCACGACAACCGGCACACCCACGGCACCGGCTGCACCCTCGCCAGCGCGGTCGCGGCGGGCCTGGCCAAGGGCCTGTCCGTGCCGGAGGCGGTCACGGCGGCCAAGGAGTACGTCACCGGCGCCATCGCCGCCGGCTTCGCGCTCGGCGGCGGCATCGGCCCGGTGGACCACGCCTGGCGGTGGCGCTGAGCCGAGGAGCAGGCCTAAACGTCAAGGGGTCCTCGGCTGCCCCCAGACAAGGCAAAAGGCCGGCCCACCAGAGGTGGACCGGCCTTCTTGGCAACCGGAAAGGGCTGCGCTACGACGACGGGAGGCGTCAGCGCGAGACCTTGCCGGCCTTGATGCACGAGGTGCAGGCGTTGAGGCGCTTCGGCGTCCCATTGACCACGGCACGGACGCGCTGGATGTTCGGGTTCCAGCGACGCGAGGTGCGGCGGTGCGAGTGGGAGATGTTGTTGCCGAAGCTCGGCCCCTTGGCGCAAACGTCGCAGTTGGCAGCCACAGGTCACTCCAAGACTTCAGATGCAATTACGGTGGAATCCGGCACACCGGAATCAGAGATCTGAAGTGGCTTGCCGGACGAATGACCCGACTCTCGACGGGCAACCTGAGCAGCATACAACGACTGCTTGGGTCCGAGAAAACTACCATGACGGGGCCGGGCTCCGCCCCGGGGTCCCGGGCGGGCGGCCGTCCTTGGTTACCCTGCGGTGAACCCTGGCCCGCACAAGGAGGAACGCCCGGTGGCGCACGAGCCCGAGCCGCAGCCCGCCGACGAGTTCGACGCCGGGGCGGTGCGTACCTGGAGCTCCCTGGCCCTGGCCGCACTGGGCCGGGCCCGTACCGACATCGACGCGATCAACGTCTACCCCGTCGCCGACGCCGACACCGGCACCAACCTCTACCTGACGGCCGAATCCGCCGACCGCGCCCTGACCGGCGCCCTCGCCCGGACCGCCCCCGGCGTGACCGACGGCACAGCCCCGGACACCGCCGCCTCCCTGCCCGAAGCCGTACGGGCCTACGCGCACGGCGCGCTCATAGGCGCCCGCGGCAACTCCGGGACCATCCTCGCCCAGCTGCTGCGCGGCGTCGCCGACGTCCTCGGCGCCGACCCCGCCGGCCGCGCCCCCGGCCCGCTGCTGGCCGAGGCCCTCACCCGGGCCGCCGAGGAGGCCTACCAGGCCGTCGCCCACCCCGTCGAAGGGACGATGCTCACCGTCGCAGGCGCCGCCGCCCGCGCCGCGCAGGCCGCCCCCGGCACCGCAGCCGACGTCGCCCGCGCCGCCTACGAGGGGGCCCGCGCGGCCCTCGCCGAGACCCCCGGCCAGCTGGCCGCCCTCGGCAGGGCCGGGGTGGTCGACGCGGGGGGCTGCGGACTGGTCGCCGTACTCGGGGCGCTGTGGCAGGCGCTCTCCGGCCAGGAGCCCGAGCCCGACCCGGTCCAGGCGCCCGCCGTACCCGTGGAGCGGCTCCCCGAGCCGTGCGCCCAGGAGGAGGGCGGGC
>NZ_JZWV01000069.1 GCF_000966975.1 Streptomyces katrae
CCCAGGAGGAGGGCGGGCCCGGCTACGAGGTGATCTACCTGCTGGAGGCCCCCGAGGAGGCCGTCGACCGGCTGCGCACCACCCTCGACGGGCTCGGCGACTCCCTCGTGGTGGTCGGCGGCGACGGGCTGTGGAACGTCCACGTGCACGTCGACGACCCCGGCGCGGCCGTCGAGGCCGGAGTGGAGGCCGGCCGGCCGTACCGGATCCGCATCACCCACTTCGGTGACGAACGGCGCCGCGCGAGCGCCCCGCGCGCCCAGCGGGCCGTGGTGGCCGTGGTCCACGGCGAGGGGCTGGCCGCGCTGTGCGGGGAGGCCGGCGCGACCACCGTCCCGGCCCGTCCGGGCGAGCCGCTCGCCGTCGCCGACCTGCTCGACGCGATCCGCCGGGCCCACGCCCGCGAGGTGGTCCTGCTGCCCGGCGGTGCCGAACTCCGCGCGGCCGCCGCGGCCGCGGCCGAACAGGCCCGCGCCGACGGGGTACGGGTCGCGGTGATCCCGACCCGGTCCGCCGTCCAGGGCCTGGCCGCCCTCGCCGTGCACGACCCGGAGGCCGGCTTCGACGAGGACGTCGTCGCCATGACCGCCGCCGCGGGGGCCACCCGCTACGGGGAGCTCGCCGTCGCCGAGCGGCAGTCCTTCACCTCCGCCGGGATCTGCCAGGCCGGGGACGTCCTCGGACTCATCGACGGCGACGTCGCCGTCATCGGACCGGGCCTGCCCGAGACGGCCGAGGCGGTCCTGGAGCGGATGCTCGGCTCCGGCGGCGAACTGGTCACCCTCGTCCTGGGCCCCGAGGTCCCCGACACGCTCGCAGCGCGCCTGGAGTCGTACGTCCAGCAGCGGCACCTGGCCGTGGACACCGTCACCTACAGCGGCGGCAGGCACTCCGCGCCCCTGCTCATCGGAGTCGAATAGCGGGCTTGTCACCGCCATGGTGTGCAATGGAACACGTGCCCGCGCTCGACGAAGACCTCAAGAAGACCCTCGGCCCCGCCACCGCCAAGGTGCTCGCCGAGCAGCTCGGCCTGCACACGGCCCTGGACCTGCTCCACCACTACCCCCGGCGGTACGCGGAGCGCGGCGAACTGACCTCGCTCGCGGACCTCGCCGACCAGCTCGACGAGCACGTCACGGTCGTCGCCCAGGTCGCCGACGCCCGGATCCTGACCTTCAACGGCGGCCGCGGCAAGCGGCTGGAGGTCACCATCACCGACGGCAGCGGCCGCCTGCAGCTGGTCTTCTTCGGCGCCGGCGTCCACAAGCCGCACAAGGAGCTGCTGCCCGGCAGCCGCGCGATGTTCGCGGGCAAGGTCTCCCGCTTCAACCACAAACTCCAGCTCGCGCACCCCGCCTACGAACCCCTCGGCGCGGACGCCTCCGACCGGGACGCCGCCACCGCCTTCGCCAACCAGCTGATCCCGATCTACCCGGCCTGCGCCAAGCTGGAGTCCTGGAAGATCGCCAAGTGCGTGGACGCCGTCCTGCCCCGGGCGCAGGAGGCCCTCGACCCGCTCCCGCCCGCCCTGCGCGACGGCCGCGGACTGGTCCCCCTCACCGAGGCACTCCTCAAGATCCACCGCCCGGCCACCAAGGCCGACATCGAGGACGCCCGCCGCCGCCTGAAGTGGGACGAGGCCTTCGTCCTCCAGGTCGCCCTCGCCCGCCGCAGGCACGCCGACTCCCAGCTCCCGGCCGTCGCCCGCCGCCCCGCCCCCGGCGGCCTCCTCGACGCCTTCGACGCGAAGCTCCCCTTCACCCTCACCGAAGGCCAGCGCGGCGTCTCGAAGGAGATCTTCGACGACCTGGCCACCAGCCACCCCATGCACCGCCTGCTCCAGGGCGAGGTCGGCTCGGGAAAGACGATGGTCGCCCTGCGCGCCATGCTCGCCGTCGTCGACTGCGGCGGGCAGGCCGCGATGCTCGCCCCCACCGAGGTCCTCGCCCAGCAGCACCACCGCTCCATCACCGAGATGATGGGCGAGCTCGCCGAGGGAGGGCTGCTCGGCGGCTCCGACCTGGGCACCAAGGTGGTCCTGCTCACCGGCTCCATGGGGACCGCCGCCCGCCGCCAGGCCCTGCTCGACCTGGTCACCGGCGAGGCCGGGATCGTCATCGGCACCCACGCCCTGATCGAGGACAAGGTCCAGTTCCACGACCTCGGCCTGGTCGTCGTCGACGAGCAGCACCGCTTCGGCGTCGAACAGCGCGACGCCCTGCGCTCCAAGGGCAAGCAACCGCCGCACCTGCTGGTCATGACCGCCACCCCCATCCCGCGCACGGTCGCCATGACCGTCTTCGGCGACCTGGAGACCTCCGTCCTCGACCAGCTGCCCGCCGGCCGCTCGCCGATCGCCACGCACGTGGTGCCCGCCAAGGACAAGCCCCACTTCCTCACCCGGGCCTGGGAGCGGGTCCGCGAGGAGGTGGAGAACGGCCACCAGGCGTACGTGGTCTGCCCGCGCATCGGCGACGGCGAGGACGACCCCAAGGGCAAGAAGAAGGCCTCCGCCGAGGACGAGGCCGAGAAGCGGCCCCCGCTGGCCGTCCTGGAGATCGCCGAGCAGCTCACCCGCGGCCCCCTCGCCGGGCTCTCCGTCGAGGTGCTGCACGGCAGGATGGACCCCGCCGACAAGGACGACGTGATGCGCCGCTTCGCCGCGGGCGAGGTCAAGGTGCTCGTCGCCACCACCGTCATCGAGGTCGGGGTGAACGTCCCCAACTCCACCGTCATGGTGATCATGGACGCGGACCGCTTCGGCGTCTCCCAGCTCCACCAGCTCCGCGGCCGCGTCGGCCGCGGCACCGCACCCGGACTGTGCCTGCTGGTCAGCGAGATGCACGAGGCCAGCCCCGCCCGTG
>NZ_JZWV01000070.1 GCF_000966975.1 Streptomyces katrae
GCCCCGCCCGTGCCCGGCTCGCCGCCGTCGCCGCCACCCTCGACGGCTTCGAACTCTCCCGGATCGACCTGGAGCAGCGCCGCGAGGGCGACGTCCTCGGCCAGGCCCAGTCCGGCGTCCGCTCCTCGCTGCGCATGCTCGCCGTCATCGAGGACGAGGAGGTCATCGCCCAGGCCCGGGAGGAGGCCACCCGCGTCGTCGCCGCCGACCCCGAACTGGAGCACCTGCCCGGACTGCGCACCGCCCTCGACGCCCTGCTGGACACCGAGCGGGAGCAGTACCTGGAGAAGGGCTGAACGGCACGACCTATCGTGGGAGGCCAGAACGGAGGCCCCGGCCTCCCCCACCGCCCCAGAGAAGGACCCCAGATGACCCGCGTGATCGCCGGCACCGCCGGCGGGCGGCGGCTGGCCGTGCCGCCCGGCACCGGTACCCGCCCGACCTCCGACCGGATGCGCGAAGGGCTCTTCTCCACCTGGGAGTCGCTCCACGGCGTCGAGGACTCCCGGGTCCTCGACCTCTACGGCGGCTCCGGCGCCGTGGGCCTGGAAGCCCTCTCCCGCGGCGCCGCCCACACCCTCCTCGTCGAGGCCGACGCCAAGGCCGCCAAGGCCATCCGGGACAACATCAGGACCCTGGGCCTGCCCGGCGCCGAGTTCCGGGCCGGCAAGGCCGAGCAGGTCGTCGCGGCCCCCGCGCCGGGGGACCCGTACGACATCGTCTTCCTGGACCCCCCGTACGCCGTCGAGCACGGCGATCTCGGCGAGATCCTGCTCACACTCCGCGCCAATGGCTGGCTCACCGACGACGCCCTCGTCACCGTGGAGCGCAGCACCAGGAGCGGTCCGTTCCCGTGGCCAAAGGGGTTCGAGCCGCTGCGCTCGCGCAAGTACGGCGAAGGCACCCTTTGGTACGGTCGCGCCGCCTCCACCAGCGAAGAGTCATGAACGAGGGAGTTCAGTTGCGCCGCGCGGTCTGTCCGGGATCCTTCGACCCCATCCACAACGGGCACCTCGACGTCATCGGACGCGCCTCCAGGCTCTACGACGTCGTGCACGTCGCGGTGATGATCAACCGGTCGAAGCAGGGCCTGTTCACCGTCGAGGAGCGGATCGAGATGATCCGCGAGGCGACCGCCGACTACGGCAACGTCGAGGTCGAGTCCTTCCACGGGCTGCTCGTCGACTTCTGCAAGGAGCGGGACATCCCCGCCATCGTCAAGGGCCTGCGCGCGGTCAGCGACTTCGACTACGAGCTCCAGATGGCCCAGATGAACATGGGCCTGTCGGGCGTCGAGACGCTGTTCGTCCCGACCATCCCGACGTACAGCTTCCTGTCCTCCTCGCTGGTCAAGGAGGTCGCGGCCTGGGGCGGCGACGTCGCCCACCTGCTCCCCGAGCACGTCCACGCGGCGCTGATCGAACGGCTGCGCGCCAAGTGAGCCCGTGGCCGGGGGACCGAGGTTCCCCGGCCGGTCCCGCGCGTCCCCCCGGTGGGCCTACAGTCGTCCCGTCAGCCCGAGACGCAGTCCAGGCACAGAGAGCGCGAGCCCCCATGGACGTACAGAAGAAGCTGGACGAGATCGTCGCGGCCGTCGGCGGCGCCCGGTCGATGCCCATGTCGGCCTCCTGCGTGCTCAACCGCGCGGAGCTCCTCGCGCAGCTCGAAGAGGTGCGCCAGGCCCTGCCCGGCTCGCTGGCGCAGGCCCGGGAACTCATCGGCGGCCGGGACCAGATGGTCGAGGAGGCCCGCCGGGAGGCCGACCGGATCATCGCGTCCGCCCACGCCCAGCGCGGCTCCCTGATCTCCGACACCGAGATCGCGCGCCGCTCGCAGGACGAGGCGGACCGGATCCTCGCCGACGCCCGCCGGGAGGCCGCCGAGATCCGGGCCGAGGCCGACGACTACGTGGACAGCAAGCTCGCCAACTTCGAGGTCGTCCTCAGCAAGACCATCGGCGCCGTGGACCGCGGCCGGGAGAAGCTGCTGGGCCGCGGCCCCGGCCTGGACGACCGGGGCCACGACGACAGCGGCGCCCCCGAGCCCAGCCCCGACCCGCTGGCCCGGCGGGAGCAGGCGGACGCGTACGTGGACGCCAAGCTGGCCACCGTCGAGGCGGTGCTCGCCAAGACCCTGGAGGCCGTCGGCCGGGGCCGCCAGAAGCTGCTGGGCCGGGTGCCCACCGACGACCTCGGCGCGCACATGGCCGCCCAGGACGCGGCGGGGGACCAGCAGGTCCGCCCGTCCAGCGACGCGGAGTTCCTGGCCGGGCTGGCCGAGCCCGAGCCGCCGGTGGTCCCCGCCCAGGCGGCGCCGGTCTACGAGGACTACACCGCGGCGGCCTACGCCGTGCCCTACCCGGCGCAGCAGCAGGTCCAGCCGCCCCAGCAGGACGGCTACCCCGGTGCGGGCACCGGCTCCACCGGAGCGGCTTACGCCGCGGCCTACACGGACCCCTACGCGGGCTACCAGCAGCAGGACCCGTACGGCGGCTACGCCCAGCAGCACGACCCGTACGCCGCCTATCAGCAGCCCCAGCAGGCCCACCACCCGCAGCAGCCGGCGCTCGACGAGACCAGCTTCTTCGACACGAGCATGATCAACCTCGATCAGCTGCGCCAGTACGAGCAGGGGCGATAGGCCGGATTGGGCTCAGAGCGAAGCGCCGGGTATCCTGGCTGTTCGGTCGCGCGTATGCGCCGCGATCCATGCTGCCCTAGAGCAGCGAAATCTTTGATCTTCAGCGATCTGTGAAAGCAGGAACGGCCCTGAACACCCGCCTCGACCACCGCAACCCCCTCGTGTTCGACACGCACGAGCTGGGTCGGCGTCCTGGTGCCATGCAGCGGCTGTCCCGTGAGATCGAGGCGCCGGCGGACTTCGGTCTCGTCGACGTCATCGGAGTGCCGGAAGGCGCCCCGCTGAAGATCGAGCTCCGCCTGGAGTCGGTCATGGAAGGGGTGCTTGTCACAGGCACCGTCCGTGCAAAGGCCGTGGGGGAGTGCGTAAGGTGTCTGGAGACCGTCGAGCGCGAGCTCAAGGCGGACTTCCAGGAGATGTTCTCGTACCCTGACGCCGACGACCGGGGCCGCCCCAAGGCGGAGCCGGCCGACGACGCCGAGGACGACGAGGACATGCTCTTCCTCGAGGACGGATTGTTCGACCTCGAACCCGTGCTGCGCGATGCGGTGGTGCTCGCACTGCCCATGCAGCCGGTGTGCCGGGAGGACTGTCTCGGACTGTGCCCCGATTGCGGGGTCAGCCTGAACGACGACCCGGAGCACCACCACGACGCCGTCGACATCCGTTGGGCGGCATTGCAGGAACTCGTCGTGACCGATCAGGACGACGAGAAGGACAACATGAGCGGCACTGCATCTGACGGAGTTCAGAGCGCCGCCGAGAAGCAGGAGAAGTAGCCGTGGCTGTTCCGAAGCGGAAGATGTCGCGCAGCAACACGCGCCACCGCCGGTCGCAGTGGAAGGCTGCGGTCCCCACCCTGGTTTCGTGCGAGCGTTGCCAGGAGCCGAAGCTCCAGCACATCGCGTGCCCGAGCTGCGGCACCTACAACAAGCGCCAGGTCCTCGAGGTCTGAGCGGCTGGTGAGAGGCGCAATGTCTGAGCTGTCCAACGCTGAGAAGCAGGCAGACAGTAACAACGCGGCCTCGTCCCACACGCTTCTGGAAGGGCGGCTCGGGTACCAACTCGAGTCCGCCCTTCTGGTGCGTGCGCTGACCCACCGTTCGTACGCGTACGAGAACGGCGGTCTGCCCACCAACGAGCGGCTGGAGTTCCTCGGGGACTCCGTCCTGGGCCTGGTGGTCACCGACACGCTGTACACCACCCACCCCGACCTGCCGGAAGGCCAGCTGGCCAAACTGCGGGCCGCGGTGGTCAACTCGCGTGCGCTGGCGGAGGTCGGCCGCGGCCTCGACCTCGGCTCCTTCATCCGGCTCGGCCGGGGCGAAGAGGGCACGGGCGGCCGGGACAAGGCCTCCATCCTCGCCGACACCCTCGAAGCGGTGATCGGCGCGGTCTATCTCGACAAGGGCCTCGACGCGGCCTCGGAGCTGGTCCACCGGCTCTTCGACCCGCTCATCGAGAAGTCCTCGAACCTCGGCGCCGGCCTGGACTGGAAGACCAGCCTCCAGGAGCTCACGGCCGCCGAAGGCCTCGGCGTGCCCGAGTACCTGGTCACCGAGACCGGTCCGGACCACGAGAAGACCTTCACCGCTGCCGCCCGCGTCGGTGGTGTCTCGTACGGCACCGGCACCGGCCGCAGCAAGAAGGAAGCGGAACAGCAGGCGGCGGAGTCCGCGTGGCGCGGGATCCGTGCCGCCGCGGACGAGCGGAAGGCCGCCGAAGCGGCGTCCGCCGCGGCCGACGGGGCTTCGGCCCCGGCCGACCCCGCGACGAAGGCCTGACCGGCGCTTCCTTCGGGTACGTCCCGCCCGCTCCTGCCACCGGCAGGGGCGGGCGGTCCCTTTTCCGGGCGGGGCCCCTGCCGTGCCGGGCCGCCGGGTAGGCTCGCGGCAGAGCCGGACGCCCGCGGTGCGGCGTCCCGCGAAGCCCGCTTTTCCCCGGAGGAACACCGTGCCCGAGCTGCCCGAAGTCGAAGTGGTGCGGCGGGGCCTGGAACGCTGGGTGGCCGGGCGGACCGTCTCCGCCGTGGAGGTGCTCCACCCGCGGGCCGTGCGCCGGCACCCGGCGGGCGGGGCCGACTTCGCGGCGCGGCTGGCGGGCGGGACCATCGGGGTACCCCACCGGCGCGGCAAGTACCTGTGGCTGCCGCTGGAGGGCCAGGAGCTCTCCGTCCTCGGCCACCTCGGGATGAGCGGGCAGCTGCTGGTGCAGCCGGCCGACGCGCCCGACGAGAAGCACCTGCGCATCCGGGTCCGCTTCGCCGACGACGCCGGGACCGAGCTGCGCTTCGTCGACCAGCGGACCTTCGGCGGGCTCTCCCTGCACGAGGTAGTCGCCGGCAGCGAGGAGGGGCTCCCGGACGTCATCGCGCACATCGCCCGCGACCCCCTGGACCCCCTGTTCGACGAGGGCGCCTACCACCTGGCGCTGCGTGCCAGGCGGACCACCCTCAAGCGGGCCCTGCTGGACCAGTCGCTGATCAGCGGGGTGGGCAACATCTACGCCGACGAGGCCCTGTGGCGCGCGAAGCTGCACTACGAGCGCCCCACCGCGACCCTCACCCGCCCCCGGAGCACGGAACTCCTCACCCATGTGCGGGAGGTCATGAACGCCGCGCTCGCCGTGGGAGGGACCAGCTTCGACAGCCTGTACGTCAACGTGAACGGCGAGTCGGGCTACTTCGACCGGTCCCTGGACGCCTACGGGCGGGAGGGCGAGCCCTG
>NZ_JZWV01000071.1 GCF_000966975.1 Streptomyces katrae
GCCTACGGGCGGGAGGGCGAGCCCTGCCGCCGCTGCGGTACGCCGATGCGGCGGCGGGCCTGGATGAACCGGTCCAGCTACTTCTGCCCGCGCTGTCAGAGGCCGCCGCGCGCGGCGTCGTAGGCCTCTCGCGAGCTGAGGACCACGCCCATGCTGCCCTCCACGAAGTGGATCAGGGCGAGCAGGCGGTCGGCGACCTCCCGGCCGAGGGGGGTCAGCTCGTAGTCCACGCGGGGCGGGTTGGTCGCCTGGGCCTCACGCGTGACGATGCCGTCGCGCTCCAGGGCGTGCAGGGTCTGGGAGAGCATCTTCTCGCTCACTCCGTCGACCCGGCGGCGCAGCTCGTTGAAGCGGCGGGGGCCGTCGCGCAGGGCGCCCACGGTGAGGCTGCCCCAGCGGCCGGTGACGTGCTCCAGGGTCTCCCGGGAGGGGCAGGCGCGCGCGAAGACGTCGAACGACAGGTCGGCCGCGTCGGCCTCGGCGCAGACGTCGGTACAGGCGGGGGTCTCCATACCTCAAGCGTACCTCCGGGTAGCGCTAACTGTCTGCTTGCGCTTTCCAAAAGTTAGTGCTTCTCTGTTGGTGTCGCACCGCGGCACATCGCGGCGCACCGCAACAGCCCTCTAGGAGTAGTGCCATGTCTGCCACCATCCCCGCCCCCGTCGTCTCGATCGCCTACCACTCGGGCTACGGCCACACCGCCGTCGTCGCCGAGGCCGTGCGGGCCGGCGCCGCCGCGGCCGGGGCGACCGTGCACGTCGTCAAGGTCGACGAGATCACCGACGCCGAGTGGGAACTCCTCGACGCCTCCGACGCGATCGTCTTCGGCTCCCCGACCTACATGGGCACCGCGTCCGGCGCCTTCCACGTCTTCGCCGAGGCCACCTCGAAGCGCTGGTTCGGCGACGCCTGGCAGGACAAGGTGGCGGCGGGCTTCACCAACTCCGCGTCCAAGTCCGGCGACAAGCTCAACACCCTGCAGTACTTCCAGATGCTGGCCTCGCAGCACGGCATGAGCTGGGTGAACCTCGGTCTGAAGCCGGGCTGGAACTCCTCCACCGGCAGCGAGTTCGACCTCAACCGCCTGGGCTTCTCCTCCGGTGCGGCCGCCCAGAGCAACGCCGACGAGGGTCCGGAGGCCGTGCACAAGGCCGACATCGCGACCGCCGAGCACCTCGGCCGCCGGGTCGCCGAGCACACCCGCGTGGTCGTCGCGGGCCGGGCGGCGCTGGCCGCTGCCGCGGTCTGACCCCTTCCGGGGCCGGCGGCCGGGCTCTAGAAGCCGAAGTCCTGGGTCCACCAGGGGCCGCCGGCGCCGAAGTAGACGCCCACGCCGAGGGTGCGGAATTCGCAGTTGAGGATGTTCGCGCGGTGGCCCGGGCTGTTCATCCAGGACTCCATCACGGTCTTGGCGTCACCCTGGCCGCGGGCGATGTTCTCGCCGCCCATCCCGCTGATCCCGGCGTTCTGCGCCCGCTGCCAGGGGGTGTTCCCGTCCGGGTCCGTGTGGTCGAAGAAGCCCCGTACGGCCATGTCCTTGCTGAAGGCGGCGGCGAGCGCGGCCAGCGGCGGGTTCGCCCGGACCGGGACGCAGCCCGCCTGGGCGCGCTCCTGGTTGACCAGGGCGAGCACCTCGGCCTCCGCGGACGGGTTCGCGACCCCGGCGGCCGGCGGCTTGGGCGCCGCGGGCTTGGGGGCGGCCGCCTTCGGGGGCTGCGGGGAGGCGGTCTTCTCCGGGGCCTTGGTGGAGGCCGCCGGGGTGGGCGTGGGCGTCGGGGAAGCCGAGGGGGACGGCGAGGCCGAAGGGCTCGGGGAGGCCGAGGGGGTGGCCGACGGGGTGCCCGTACCGGGGCCGTCGGAGGCGCGGCCGGACAGGTTGGCGAGACCGCCCTGCTGGAGCCCGGCCTCCGGGCTCGGGGTGGGCTTCGCCCGGGCCTCGGTCCGGTCGGCGGAGCCCGAGCCGACGTAGGGGAAGGAGCCGCCGACCGGTACGAAGCCGGTCGTGACGGCCGCCGTGCCGAGGACCACGGCCACGGAGACGCCGAGCAGCCCGGTGCGCACGGCGGTGCGGCCGGCACCGCGGCGCGGTGCGGCGTGGAGTCGGTGGCGTCCCATGGGTCGCGGCCCCTCTTTGCAGGATCAACGTTTGCTCACCCGAACGGGTGAGGCATTGGTGGGGGACTGTAGTCCATGCCGCAAAGGGGGCGAGGGGATCAAGAGGCCTTTGCACGGTTAGCGTTCTTGCATGGACGAAGACGTACGCATGACCGCCTGGGTGCGCGGCCGTGTACAGGGAGTGGGCTTCCGCTGGTTCACCAGGGCCAATGCTCTGGAGATCGGAGGGCTGGCCGGCTTCGCGCTCAACCTCGACGACGGCAGAGTGCAGGTGGTGGCGGAAGGTCAACGTGAGAATTGCCACCGGCTGCTCGACTGGCTCCGCGACGGCGACACGCCCGGCCGGGTGGACGGGGTGACGGAGATCTGGGGCACACCGCGCGGCGGCTACGACGGGTTCGAGATCCGGTGATCTATCGACCGATCATGAACTGATCAGATCCCCGGACCGTCCGCACCCGGTCGGAACTGCGCATTCGCCGTCGAGCCGTTGCCGTCGGCGGCGAATCGTGGAAGGCTCGGAGACGAGGATGATCTCCACGCCCCCTCTGCGGGCCGGGACGCCCGCCGATACGGGGCGTGATCGTGTTGACCGTCAAACTTTTTGGTGAGACGCTGGAAGCCCCGCGCACCTGAGCTGTTTGGCAGTGCTGGCAGTAGGCGGCGTTAGTGAGTGCAGTGACTGACAGTCGCTGCCGGACATCCGCGGGTGCGATTCCCTCACGACCCACACCGCTTCGGTCGGTCACTCAGTGTGGAGGACCATCCATCATGGCAAAGGCGCTTCTCGGTTACGTCGGCGGCTCCGACCCGCGACTCCTCGCCGAGATGCGACGGCTTCAGCAGCGCGTCCAGGACCTCGAGTCCGAGCTCGGACGGATCCAGTCCGAGAACGACGCTCTGACCGCGGCCGCCGCTCAGCACGGGGACTCGCTGCTCGGCAGCATGGACCTCGACGTATCCCAGGCGGAGCCTGCGCTCACCTGATCCGCGACTACCCGTCGTCCGACTCCAGCCCGGCACGATCTGCAAGGGCCCCGCACGATCTGCAAGGGACGCTCCGGCGTCCCTTCTTTCTTGCGGCTTCCTGCGGCGGATCCCCCTTTGCGGCGGTCCGACCACCGGCCCGGTGCGCCAGCGGCGCATTGGGCCAGGTGGGCGGCTGATTCCTTTGGCGTTTGATCTGCCCTGCACCTTCATGGGTGAAACCGAACGCGAAAGGTAGAGTCCGGCGGCGTGCACCTCAAGTCCCTGACCCTGCGCGGCTTCAAATCCTTCGCCTCCGCGACCACCCTCCGCTTCGAACCGGGCATCACCTGTGTCGTGGGCCCCAACGGTTCCGGCAAGTCCAACGTCGTGGACGCGCTGTCCTGGGTCATGGGGGAGCAGGGGGCCAAATCCCTGCGCGGCGGCAAGATGGAAGACGTCATCTTCGCCGGGACGACGGGCCGGCCGCCCCTCGGCCGAGCCGAGGTCTCCCTCACCATCGACAACTCCGACGGCGCCCTGCCGATCGAGTACGCCGAGGTCACCATCACGCGGATCATGTTCCGCGGCGGCAGCAGCGAGTACCAGATCAACGGGGAGACGTGCCGGCTCCTCGACATCCAGGAACTCCTCTCCGACTCCGGCATCGGCCGCGAGATGCACGTCATCGTCGGCCAGGGCCAGCTCGACTCCGTCCTGCACGCCGACCCCATGGGCCGCCGCGCCTTCATCGAGGAGGCCGCCGGGGTACTGAAGCACCGCAAGCGCAAGGAGAAGGCGCTGCGCAAGCTCGACGCGATGCAGGCCAACCTCGCGCGGGTGCAGGACCTGACCGACGAGCTGCGCCGGCAGCTCAAGCCCCTGGGTCGGCAGGCGGCCGTGGCCCGGCGGGCGGCCGTCATCCAGGCCGACCTGCGTGACGCCCGGCTGCGGCTGCTCGCCGACGACCTGGTCGCGCTGCGGGCCGCGCTGGACGCGGAGATCGCCGACGAGGCCGCCCTGAAGG